>RFQN01000399.1 GCA_009924965.1 Verrucomicrobiota bacterium | reverse complement strand
ACGGTCTCGTCCGCGAAGCGGGTGTTCTGCAGCGTGTACTGGTTGTAGCTCAGCACGCAGTCCACGTCGGCCTGGTCGCAGATGAACTTGAAGATCTTCTGCGGGTAGCCGCTGAAACCGATGGCCTTCACCTTACCGGCCTGCTTGGCCTTACGGAGGGCGGGGATGGTCTCGTCGACGATCTGCTGCATGGGGACGAATTCGATGTCGTGGCAGAGGATGATGTCGAGGTGGTCGGTGCCGAGGCGATGCAGGGAGACGTCGATGCTTTCGGCGACGCGCTTGGCGCTGAAATCGAAGTGCTGCAGGTCATAGCGGCCGAGCTTGGTGCAAAGCGTGTAGCTGTCGCGAGGGACGCCGCGGAGGGCGATGCCCAAGAGGACTTCCGACATGCCACGGCCGTAGAACGGCGAGGTGTCGATGAAGTTGAGGCCGCAGTCGAGGGCGACGTGGACGGACTTCAACGCGTCGTCGAGGGCGACGCTGCGGAACTCCTGGCCCAGCGAGGAGGCGCCGAAGCTGAGGATGGGGAGGTTGATCCCGGTCTTACCGAGGGGGCGGGTCTTCATGGCAAAAGGCGTTTAGGCGGTGCGGCAGCCGACGGTGAGGAGCACGTTACCCCAGAGCGCTTGGTCGCCGGTCTGGATGGTCAGGATGTGGTCGGCGGATTCGACGGCCTTGTAGAAATCCCACTTCAGGATCGGCTGCAGCTCGAGCTTCAGGCCCGCGGCCTTCACTTCCTGGCGGAACTCGGCCCACACGGGCGGTTCCCCCTTCTGCGCGTAGGAGTCGTCGGCCGGGATGCCCATCGTGTTGACGGCGTCGACCGGCACGGCGCTGAGCACCGCGCGGAGGACCTGGGCGACGGTCGGGATGCCCGGGGAAAGGTTGAGCGAGACCAGCTCGGCGTTGGGCCCCTTCTTGCCCCAGACCGGATAATTGCCGTCGGCGATCAGGATGACCGAGTGATGGCCTGCGCGGGCGAGGACTTCGGAGATCTTCGGATGGATGAGCTGGTGCTTGAGCATGGTCTTAGCGGGGTAAGTGGGTGCGGATGGCCTTGATCGTCTGGGCCGCGGCCGCTTCGGAGTCCGGCAAGGGCAGGATCTCGCCGGAGAGGTAACCGGCGTAGCCGATGTCTTGGAGCGCGGCGATGACCGAGGCCGTCTCGGTGTGGCCAAAGCCGATGGCTTGGCGGTT
>RFQN01000398.1 GCA_009924965.1 Verrucomicrobiota bacterium | reverse complement strand
TGAGATCATGGTGCCGTTGCTGACCTGGGCCGTCCTCGACCGCCTCGCGACCGGCTGAAAACACACGGGGCCGCTCCCATCTGGGAGCGGCCCCGCCGGCATCCGCCGAAGGTCGGGCGCCTAGCTGCCCGACGGCCCCGCGAAGGAATCGGTCATGCGCCGCGCCGTGGACGGACTCACGATCCGGACCACGAAGTACACCAGCGCGCCGACGACGAGGATCTTGACCGCGATCACGAGCAGCCAGAGCATCAGGGCGACGAAGCCTGCGAAGAGGCCGAAAACGACCTTCATCAGGAACAGGCCGACCATCGCCATCAGGCCGACTGAGAACAGGGTACGGAGCATCGTGACGTCCTTGTGGCGGGTTCTGCCTGCCTTACGCACAAGACTGCCAAACGGTTTCAGCGGTGGCAAGTGGACGAAAAGTCTTGTCCTGACAGGACTTAGGTGAGTAACCTCCTATCTCTGGAATACTGGTTACTCGTTATGGCGGCCGTGGGGACGCCGGCCTAGATTCGACGGCTCCAAGGGATTGCGGCACCACTCCATCTTCGGAGTCCCGTACGGCCATGCCCGACGCGCTCTACCAGATCATGGGTCGGCACCGCGCCACCGAGCTTCCTGACCGGAAGCCCGAGTGGCTCAAGGTGCGCGCGCCCGGCGGGGGTAACTACCTCCGGCTGAAGGGCATGATGCGCGAGATGGGCCTCCATACGGTCTGCGAGGAGGCCCACTGCCCGAACGTCGGCGAGTGCTGGGAGCATGGCGCCGCGACGTTCATGATCCTGGGCAACGTCTGCACCCGGAACTGCGCCTACTGCGCCGTCGCGCATGGCCGGCCGCCGGTGTTCGACCCGACGGAGCCGGAGAAGGTCGGCTCCGCCGCCGCCGAGATGAGGCTCCGTCATGCGGTCATCACCTCGGTGGACCGCGACGACCTGCCGGACTTCGGCGCCGGGATCTTCGCCGGCGTCATCCGCGAGATCCATGCGCGCGTGCCGGGCTGCTCGGTCGAGGTGCTCGTCCCGGACTTCCAGGGCAACGAGGACGCCATCCGCACGGTGCTCGACGCGGGGCCGGAGATCTACAACCACAACACCGAGACGGTGCCGCGCCTCTACAAGAAGGCGCGCCCGGGCGGCCGCTATCACCGGGTGAAGGAAATCTTCCGCTTCGTGAAGCGGTACGCCCCGCAGA
>RFQN01000397.1 GCA_009924965.1 Verrucomicrobiota bacterium | reverse complement strand
ACGGATCGAAGGCCGGCCAGACATTGCCGACGCAGGCGACGGTGAGCGAGAGCCAAAAGTTCAGCCCATAGCGCAGGCAGACCGGGAACGCCAAGAAGAGGACAAACGAGGGGATGGTGTAGGCCAAGATGGACCAGTTGAGCGACACGACCTTTGCTTGGTCGCCGGTCTCGACGTAGGTCCAGATCATCACCAGCAGGCTCGTCAGCGGCAGCGCGCACAGGAGGGCGCCGAGGGAGACGTTGCGCTTGGCGATCTCGGAAGCGCCCGTGATGACGCCCGCGGAGAGGAGGAACTTGAGGACGAGTTGGAGGTTCATGCCGACAGCCTAAGCGGCACACCCACCCGATGAAAGCGGAGAAAACCGAGCGGCCCGGCGGGGCAAACGGCGTCTCGCCTTGCCCTCCGGCCCAAAGGCGTCTTGTTTCACGGCTCCCATGGACCGACTCGCCCAGACGTTCGCCCGCTGCAAAGCCGAAGGCCGCCCGGCCTTCGTCAGCTATGTCTGTGCCGGCGACCCCGACGTCGAGACCTCCAAGGCGATCCTCAAGTCCCTCGCCCAAGCCGGCGCCGACGTCCTCGAGGTCGGCGTCCCGTTCTCCGACCCCTTAGCCGACGGCTTGACCAACCAGCTGGCCTCCCAACGCGCCCTGGAGTCGGGCATGACCTTCGACCACCTGCTGGAGATCATGGCCGCCACCCGCGCGGCGACGGACAAGCCCATCGTCCTGTACTGCTACTACAACCTGCTCTTCTCGTTCGGCGTCGAAGCCTATTGCGCGAAGGTCAAGGCCGCCGGTGGCGACGGGCTGCTCGTGCTCGACTGCCCGCCCGAGGAAGCCGGTGACCTCATCGCCGCGTGCAAAAAGCATGGTTTGGCGAACGTCTTCATCGTCGCCCCGACCACCCCGCCCGCGCGCATCGCGCTCATCGCGAAGCACGCCTCCGGCTTCATCTACTACGTCTCGCGCGAAGGCGTCACCGGCGAACGTTCCGAGCTCGCCGCCAACCTCTCCTCGGCCGTGGCCGAGATCCGCAAGCACACCGCCCTGCCCGTCTGCGTCGGCTTCGGCATCTCCAGCGCCGCGCACGTCCAGGCGGTGGGTAAGGTCGCCGACGGCGTCGTCGTCGGCAGCGCCCTCGTGAACGTCATCGCCGCCCACAAGGACAAGCGCGGCGAAGCCGCCGCCGCCATCGGCG
>RFQN01000396.1 GCA_009924965.1 Verrucomicrobiota bacterium | reverse complement strand
TCAGGAGGAAGAGCTGGTTGAAGCCGTGCAGAGGCGTGCCGTACTTCTCCTGATACCATTTCAGGTCCTTGGTCAGCCGGACAAGGGCAATGCCGCATTCGTGCCTTAAGGAGTCGCTCATCGCAGGCTTCCGACTTTGTCGGGTCGGCGCCTATCCTGTCCAGCGCTTACTCTTCGCAGCCGCTCAGGAGCGCAGGATACGGTCCAAACGGGCCAAGCTTTCGCCGATGAGGCTGGCCATGGTCACATGCTGCCGGAAAGCGGGGTCCCGGTGGTAATCGGCCAGACCATCGGCCAATTCCTTGGCTTTCTCGGGGGTGGACAGGTCATTGGCCTCCATCGCCGCCAGGAGGTCGCGGACGCGGTCGGGGGCCGCCAGCAGGCGCCGGTGGATCAGCGACTGTTCCTCGCGTCGGTATTGGGCGGCGGAAGCGGCGTTGATGTGACGGGCGCAGAGCTGCGTGTAGGGCCGGTTTTCCTTGAACGACCCCGGAAGGTAGAAGCGGAGGCGGCCGTCGTAGGACTGCTGGTCAAAATCCATCGCGCGGACGCGGATGGCCGTCGCGTCGAAGTCCGGGGTGACGGCGATGACGAAGTTATAGGCCCGCATGTCGCCGAGGAGGCGGACGAGGCAGCGCTCCTCGAACTTGATGAGTTCCTTGGCGAGGCGGACCGGGTGGTGTTGGCCGGCCTCCAGCCACTGTTCGGCGAAGATGTCGCCCGGGATCCCCGTGACATGTTCCTCGACCAAGGTGTCGCCTTGGGTGAGGTAGAGCATGCGGTTGGGCGAGAGCAGGTGCTCCAGTTCCAGCCCGCAGACGCGCGAGGCGTCGCCGACCTTCACGTAGAAGTAGTCGTGGTTCTCGTTGTAGGCGTTAACGATGCGGACGCGGAAGGGTTGGGAATTGCCGAAGGAGCAGAAGTCCACGCGGTCGACGTAGACGTGGCTGAAGACCTTCATCCCGCCTTCCCCGCGGAGCAGGGCGTAGGTCTCGAGGAGCCCTTGCGAGAGGCGCTCCATCTCGTGCTGCGGGTAGGCGACGGTCTCCCAGAGCGAGTCCTTGCCGTCGCGGTTGAGTAGGGGCATGGCGGCGTTGAAGCCGCGGAGCTGGGCGTAGGTGACGGGCAGGGCGACCTCGCGGCCCTCGCGGGCGAGGTATTCACGCAGCGCCGCGCCGATCGGGTAAGCCGGCTTGCGGT
>RFQN01000395.1 GCA_009924965.1 Verrucomicrobiota bacterium | reverse complement strand
AAGAGCCCGCTCCGGCTCCGGCGGCTCCTGCTCCCGCAGCTCCGGCGACCGCCCCGGCGACCGACCCGGCTGCGCCCGCTGCCCCGGCCGCCAAGTAAGTCGTCCGCTCTCTGGACGAATCAACCCGGTCTCCGCGAGGAGTCCGGGTTTTTTGTGCTCACTCGAAATCGCAGCGGCGAATTTCCGCAATGTCCGACCGCGCCGCCAAACGCTCAAGGATTTGCCGCCAGCCTGGCTGATGCGTCTGGCCCAAGCAGAGGGCTTGGCCGTCGCGGCGACCGATGCGCCCGTGGGAGACCAAGGACACCTGTACACTCGGGTCGAGGCGCTGGATCTCCGCCATGACCTGCGGGTCGGCCGGGATGCAGAACTCGTAGGCGATGGCGACCAAGCCGTCCGGCGGACCGCTCAAGCCGTCCTCGCGAATGCCGTCCAGAGGAAATCGGATCTTGGCGGACGACGACGCGGGCGCCTGCACACAAGCGACCAACCCGGCCGTGAACAGGCAGAGCAGGACGCGCGGCAGGCTCATCGGGCGCGGCTTAGTCGACCAGGATCTCGCGCGGGCTCGAGCCGTTCTCCGGCCCGACGTAGCCCTTGTCGTGGAGGATGTCCATGATGCGGGCCGCGCGGTTGTAGCCGAGCTTGAGGCGGCGCTGCAGCATCGACACCGAGGCGCGGCGGGTCTCCTTGATGATGGCCCAGCTCTGCGCCACCAACGGGTCTTCGCCATCTTCACCGCCCTCGCCGCCGCCTTCACCGCCTTCGGCGGCTTCTTGGATGGCTTCGACGACGTCCTGGGCGAACTCGGGCGCACCGTTCTTGTCGCGCAGGTACTCGACGATCGCCGAGACTTCCTGCTCGCCGACGAACGCGCCTTGGACGCGGTTCAACGTGGCGCTGCCCGGCGGGACGAAGAGCATGTCGCCTCGACCGACCAGGGTCTCGGCGCCGCCGCGGTCCAAGATGGTGCGCGAGTCGATCTGCGAGGAGACCTTGAAGCCGATGCGGGTCGGGAGGTTGGCCTTGATCAAGCCAGTGATGACGTCCGTCGACGGACGCTGGGTCGCGAGGACGAGGTGGATGCCGGCGGCGCGGGCGAGCTGCGCGATGCGGGCCACGGAGGTTTCGATGTCCTGCGCGGCGACCATCATCAAGTCCGCCATCTCGTCGATGATGCAGACGATGTACGGGAGTTTTTC
>RFQN01000394.1 GCA_009924965.1 Verrucomicrobiota bacterium | reverse complement strand
CATCAGGCCGCGGGGGCCGAGGACGCGACCCAGCTGGCCGACCTGGCCCATCTGGTCCGGCGTCGCGATCATGACGTCGAAATCGGTCCAGCCGTCCTTGATCTTCTGGATGAACTCGGAGCCGACGAAATCGGCGCCGGCGGCCTCGGCTTCCTTCGCCTTGTCGCCGACGGCGATGACGAGGACGCGGACCGACTTGCCGGTACCGGCCGGGAGGACGACGGTGCCACGGATCGCCTGGTCGGCGTGCTTCGGGTCGACCCCGAGGCGGACGGCGACGTCGACGGTCTCGTCGAACTTGGCGAACGCGGCCTTCTTCACGAGCTCCAGGGCCTGACGGGCCTGGTAGTTCATGTTGACGTCGCGGGCCTCGGCGGCCTTGCGGAACTTCTTGCCGTGGGTGCGCATCAGTCCTTCACCTCCACGCCCATCGAGCGCGCCGCGCCGGCGACCATCGCCATCGCGGACTCGAGGGTGTCGCAATTGAGGTCCGGCATCTTCATCTCCGCGATCTTCTTCACCTGCGCGCGCGTGATGGAGCCGACCTTGTTGCGGTTGGGCTGACCCGATCCCTTCTCGATCCCCGCTTCCTTCTTGACGAGCACCGCGGCTGGCGGCGTCTTCAGGATGAAAGTGAAGGACTTGTCGGCGTAGATCGTGATCTCGACCGGAAGGATCGTATCCTGGCCCTGAGTCTTTGCATTGAACTCCTTGCAAAAGGCCATGATGTTGATCCCCTGCGGGCCGAGCGCGGTGCCGACCGGAGGGGCCGGGTTCGCCTTGCCTGCAGGAATCTGCAGCTTGACGAATCCGACTGCCTTCTTTGCCATTGTACTCCCCTACGCAGTAGCGGATCTCGCGACCCGCTGGCTCCCACACCTGTTTTCACGTCGTTGTGGTCGACGACGTCCTGCACACTGCCACTACTCCAACGCGTTCACGGTCGACGGAGGGCGGTTGACAGTGTGCGGATGCGCCTCCCGTTCACCGACTTCCGTTCACCGTCCACTCGCAACTGCCAGTCCCTAGTGCGCCCTCAGCTGCAGGTAGTCGAGCTCCACGCTCGTCGGCCGGCCGAACAGGCTCACGCTGACACGCACCTTGCCCTTGTCCGCCATCACTTCCTCGACCGTCCCGTTGAAGTCCGTGAACGGACCTTCCGTGATGGCCACCGCCTGGCCGACGAGGAACGGAATCTCCTCGCGGACCGGCGCGTCCTCGGCCGCATC
>RFQN01000393.1 GCA_009924965.1 Verrucomicrobiota bacterium | reverse complement strand
GGGACGGTCCACGCCGCAATCCGGCAGGAGCTCAAGTCCCTCGCCGGGGACCGGGGGGAAGGGATCCCCATCCTCTACGGCGGCAGCGTGAACCGCGGCAATGCCGAGGCCCTGCTGGCGGCCTCGGAGGTTGGCGGGCTGCTCGTGGGCGGGGCGAGCTTGGATGCCGAGGGCTGGTCGGCCATTGTCCGCACTTGAGGGCGGGCGGTAAGTCTGCTATTCTTCAAGGCTTACCAGAATCCGGACTCCACAGGTTCCCCTGATGTTCTACAAGTTCCTGATCATCGTGATGCTGCTCGACGCCTTCGTCCTGATGGCGGCGGTGCTGATGCAGTCCGGCAAGGGCGGCGGCCTCGCTGCCAGTTTCGGTGGCGGCTCCGCCGGCGATGCGCTCTTCGGTGCGCGCCAGGCGGGCAACCTCCTCACCAAGATCACCTGGTGGGCGGCGGGCATCTTCCTCGGCCTCGCGTTCATCATGCAGCTGATCTCGGCGCGCCGTAGCGGGCCGACCTCGGTGCTCGACCAGACGTTCGCCCCGGCGCCCGCGAAGAGCGCCCCGGCGCCGGCGAAGTCGGGCGATGCAGCCGCGCCGTCGGTGCCGCTCCAGCAGCTTCCCACGACGCCAGCCCCTGCGGGTGGCGACGCCAAGCAGCCGGACGCGTCGAAGAAGGCGCCCGAGCCCGCCAAGAAGCCCTGAGAGCGTGAGCGTCCTCCAGTCGAACCCAGGGTTCCTCCTCCTTGAGGATGGAACCCTGTTTTCTGGGCAGATGGCGCCGGGCAGCCCGGTCGCCGTCGCCGAGGTCGTGTTCACCACGAACATGAGCGGGTACCAGGAGGTCTTCACGGACCCCTCGTACCGCGGACAGATCGTGGTCATGACCGCCCCCATGATCGGCAACTACGGGACGAACGACGAAGACCCGGAATCCACCAAGCCACAGGTCTCAGGCGTGGTGGTGAAGGAGCTCTCCCAGTCGTACTCGAACTGGCGCGCCGACGACGGGTTGGCAGCCTATCTCGCTGCGGCGCAAATCCCTATCCTGTATGACGTTGATACCCGCCGTCTCACGCGCCACTTGAGGACGGTAGGCGTCCTCCGTGGTGTAATCGGGACTGGCGCCGCGCCGTCAGCCGAGGCGAAGGCGATGCTCGAGGACTGCCCGTCCATGGCCGGCCTTGATCTCGCGACCGTCGTGTCCACGAAGGCTCCCTACACCTGGGGGCAGTCG
>RFQN01000392.1 GCA_009924965.1 Verrucomicrobiota bacterium | reverse complement strand
ACCCGGAACTCGAACCGATGATCATCGGCCGCAACTTCCTGGTGAAGATCAACACCAACATCGGGAATTCCGCGGTCGCTTCCTCCATCGAAGAAGAAGTCGAGAAGATGCGCTGGTCGATCAAGTGGGGCGGCGACACCTTGATGGACTTGTCCACCGGCAAGAACATCCACCAGACCCGCGAGTGGATCCTGCGCAACTGCCCCGTCCCCGTCGGCACCGTGCCGATCTACCAGGCCTTGGAGAAGGTCAACGGCCGCGCCGAAGACCTCACTTGGGAAGTCTTCCGCGACACCCTCATCGAGCAGGCTGAGCAGGGCGTCGACTACTTCACGATCCACGCCGGCGTCCGTCTGGCCTACATCCCGCTGACCGCCCGTCGCGTGACCGGCATAGTCTCCCGTGGCGGCTCGATCCTCGCGAAGTGGTGCTTGGCGCACCACAAGGAGAACTTCCTCTACACCCACTGGGACGACATCTGCGACATCATGGCCGCCTATGACGTCAGCTTCTCGATCGGCGACGGCCTCCGTCCCGGTTCGATCGCCGACGCCAATGACGAGGCCCAGTTCGCCGAACTGAAGACCCAGGGTGAGCTGACCAAGCGCGCGTGGGACCGTGGCGTCCAGGTCATGAACGAAGGCCCGGGCCACGTGCCGATGCACATGATCAAGGAGAACATGGACAAGCAGCTGGAGTGGTGCCACGAGGCGCCGTTCTACACGCTCGGACCGCTCACGACCGATATCGCCCCCGGCTACGACCACATCACCTCCGCCATCGGGGCCGCCATGATCGGGTGGTACGGCACCGCCATGCTCTGCTACGTCACGCCGAAGGAACACCTGGGCCTGCCGAACAAGAACGACGTCCGCGAAGGCGTCATCGCCTACAAGATCGCCGCGCACGCGGCCGACCTCGCCAAGGGGCACCCCGCGGCACAGCGCCGCGACAACGCCTTGTCCAAGGCCCGCTTCGAGTTCCGCTGGGAAGACCAGTTCGCCTTGGCCCTCGACCCCGAGCGCGCCCAGGAATACCACGACGAGACCTTGCCGCAGGACGCGGCCAAGACCGCGCACTTCTGCTCGATGTGCGGCCCGAACTTCTGCTCGATGCGCATCTCGGACGACATCCGTAAGTTCGCCGATGAACAAGGCGTCTCGGCGGAAGAAGCCCTGCAGAAAGGCATGGCCGAGAAGTCCAAGGAGTTCCGCGAAAAGGGCGGGGAGATTTATCAGTAAGAGGTGGTAGGGGATAGGG
>RFQN01000391.1 GCA_009924965.1 Verrucomicrobiota bacterium | reverse complement strand
GCCGTCCGCGCGCGGAAGGCTTCCGCGTCGTTATTCCATTGGGCCATCCAGCGCGGCAAGTCCACGGCCGCCCCGCGGACGCGAAGTTCTTCGTAGAAGGCTTCGCTGCCGGTGTGCTTGATGAAGAGCTCGCGCTCGTTCTTCGTCGCCCGCGCGAACGGGTTGGTGGGATCCCAGAGGCAGGCTTGGCGCATCATGTGCAGCGAGAGCGCCGTGGGCCGGAACTTCGCCCAATCGGTGATGGCCGTGTACACGCCTTGCGTGCCGTCGGGCATGACCTTCGGTTCAAGCAACAGGCCCGGGACAGCGTTCCCGAGCGCGGCGACGAGGTCGGCGGACTTGCGGCGGCTGTACTTGATGAAGCGGAAATGCATCTCGTCGCCGAAGGTATGGCTGAAGTCGCCCAGCTGGCAGCCTAGGCCGACCATCGCATACCCTAGCGCCGCTTGGGCCGTCGGGATGCGCGGGGAGGTCGGGACCCAATTCAGGCCGGTGCGGTTCCAAGTGAGCGTGCGATTCCAACCGCGCATCGGCACGACTTCAAGGAAGCCGCGGCGGCGTTGCTCGTCGGTGAGCTCCAGCACGCCCGGGGTCGCGACCGCCCAGCGGGCGATCTCCCCAATCGTCAGGCCGTGCACATAAGGCATCTCGTAGGCACCGACGTAGCTGCGCCACTTGCGGTCGAGGAACGGGCCGTCGACTTTTTCGCCGCCCAGCGGGTTCGGGCGGTCGAGGACGATGACGCGGATCGGCCGCGGCAACGAGAAGCACGCTTCGATGACGTACCGCATGCAGCTGATGTAGGTGTAGGAGCGCGACCCGACGTCCTGGAAGTCGATCACGATGGCATCGAGGCCTTCGAGCATCTCGGGGGTCGGCCGACGCGTCGCGCCATACAATGAGAAGACCGGCAGGCCGGTGCGGGCGTCCTTGGCGTTCTTGATCGCGATTTCAGCCGCGGCGTTGCCGTCGATGCCGTGCTCAGGGCCAAAGAGCTTGGTCAACCGGACGCCCGGCGCGGCGGCCAAGACATCCACCGTGCGCTTGCCGGCGCCGTTCATGCCGGCGTGGTGCGTGACCAGGCCGCAACGGACGCCGCGTAGTGTCTCGAAGTTCCCGGCGGTGAGGACGTCGATGCCCAGCTGCGTCTGCGCGACGGGCGTGGCCGGGGTAGCGGCTCCGGTGGCGCAGGCGGGCAACAAGGAAGCCCCCAGCGAGCCGAGGGCGGTGAGACGAAAGAACGCGCGACGATCCATGGGTAAGGGCG
>RFQN01000040.1 GCA_009924965.1 Verrucomicrobiota bacterium | reverse complement strand
CGCCGCGTCCGCCTCGTGATCCCGCGCCGCTCGGACCACCGGCTCCTGGACTTCGCGCGACGCTGGTACCTGCGCACGCTGCACGAAGCCGGGGCCGAGATCCTCTTCTTCAAGCCGGACGTCCTGCACGCCAAGCTCGTGGTGATCGATGGCGCCGCCGCCGTGATCGGCTCCGCCAACCTCGACATGCGCTCGCTCTTCCTCAACTACGAGATCGCCGCCGTCGTGCGCGACCCGGTCGCGCTGGCCGAAGTACAAGCCTTCATCGCCAGCCTGGCAGCCGAGTCCTCGCCTTACTCCGAAGACCTCTATCGTCGGAGCCGGACGTGGTCAGGGCGCGCGCTCGAAGCCCTGTCCAAGGCCTTAGCGCCGTTGCTCTGACTTACCCGAGGAAGGCGTGCAGGCGGACGCTCAAGCCCGTGTCGGGCAGGAGGAAGCCATCATGGCCGGCATCGCTGACGACCTCCAAGTAGGCCGCGTTGACGCCCACGGCCGTCGCCGCGGCGACCACCATGCGGAGCTCGCTGGTCGGGTAGAGCCAATCGCTGGAGAAACCCACCGCGAGGACCTCCGGGCCATCCTTGCGGAACAAGCGGCCGGCGGCGGCGCGGGCGGTCAGGTCGAAGCGGTCGACGGCGCGCGTGATGCGCAACCAGCTGTTCGCGTCGAAGCGTTTCACGAACGCCTGCCCTTGATGGTTCAGGTAGCTCTCCACCTGCCAGTAGACCGAGTCGCGCGGCTGCGCGCCGGGCACGCGGGTACGGCCGAACTTCTGGTCGAAGGCGGCGGACGACAGGTAGCTGATGTGGCTGATCATGCGGCCGACCGCCAAACCGGAATCCGGGCCTTCGCCCGGGGTGTAGTGGCCACCGCGGAAATTCGGGTCGGTCTCCACGCAGGCGCGAGAAGCCGCGTTGAGCGCGATCGCCATGGGCGACTGGCTCAGGCCGGCCGCGAGGATGGCGATACGGCCAACCTCGGTGGGATAGTCTCCGGACCACAACAACGCCTGCATCCCGCCCATCGAGCCGCCGACGACGGCGTGGAGCTTGGTGATGCCGAGGTGGCGAATGACCATGCGCTGACCGCGGACGATGTCGCCAAGCGTGATCTCCGGGAAGAAGCCGCCGAAACGCTGGCCCGTGCGCGGGTCGATCGACAGCGGGCCCGTGGAACCACGGCAACCCCCGATGCAATTGATGCCGATGACGAAGAAACGGTCGGTGTCGATGGCCTTGCCCGGGCCGACGAAATGATCCCACCAACCCGCCTTCGGGTCGTCAGGATGGTAGCGGCCGGCCAAGTGGTGGTCGCCGCTCAACGCATGGGGCACCAGGATCGCGTTGGACTTATCCGGCAGCAGCGTGCCGTAGGTCTCGTAGCGCAGCGTCAGGCCTGGCAGTTCGCCGCCGAGCTCGAGCGGGAATGGCTCGTGCGAGACGAAGTCTTGGTAGGAAGTCGGCCCGAGCTCACGCGGGGCCGCAGACTGGACCGAACGGTCGGACATGCGTGCATCGAGAGAAACCAGACCGGGACGGCTGGCAAGTGGCCATTCGGTGTTGCCACGTCATAAGGCTCAGCAAACTACCCCCCATGGCCCAGGGACACCGACATGACGACCAATGCTGCGGAGGGAGCCCCCTGCCCCGCATCGAGTCGGCCATCCAGCGGATGAAGGAGCGGTCCCTCCGGGTGACCGCCCCGCGCCTCGCCATGCTCAACATCCTGGCTACCGCCACCCGCCCCTTGAGCGCGGAGGAAATCCATGCCTCAGCCGGCGACGGCACCTTGGACCTCGTCACCGTCTACCGCAGCCTCGGGGCCTTGGACGAAGCCGGCATCGTGCAGCGACACCCGCTGGAGCGGGGCCGCAGCCTCTATGCTTTGGTGGCCCCCGGCCATCACCACCACCACGTCATCTGCCGCCGGTGCGGCCGGATCGAGCGCCTGCCCGGGTGCGATACCAGCCGCCTCGAAGCGGCCGCCCGCGGCAAAGGCTTCGCCGACCTGACCCACATCATGGAGATCTACGGCATCTGCCCGACCTGCTCCGCCAAACCCTCTTCCCATGCCTGATTTCCCCAAGACTGCCTTCATCCTCGGCGCCGGCCTCGGCACGCGCCTGCGTCCGTTGACCGAACACTGCCCCAAGCCGCTGCTCCCGTTGGGCGGCAAGCCCATGGTCGAGCGCGCCATCGCCGCGCTCTATGCGGCCGGCACGCGCCGCTTCCTCATCAACACGCACCATTGCCCGGAAGCGTGGACGCAGGCGTTCCCGACCGGCCGCTGGCAGGACGCCGAGATCCGCTTCGTGCATGAACCCGTGCTCCTCGAAACCGGCGGCGGCTTGGCGAACATCGCCCAGTTCCTGACCGCGGACGACGCGCACCTCGTCGTCTGGAACGGCGATATCCTCTCGGACTGCCGCCTCGCCGAAGCCTACGCGCACCACGTCGCCAACGGGGCTGAAGCCACGCTCGTCGTGCGCGAGAAGGGCCCGAACGCCAACGTGCGGATCACCGACGACGGCTTCGTCACGGACCTCCGCGACCGCCTCGGCAAGACGGACCCCTCGTACCAGTACACCGGCATCTGCTTCGCCACGCGCGCGTTCGTCGCGGGCGTCCCCGCCGCGAGCACTTCGCTCGTGGAGCACTTCCTCACCCGCGTGCAGGCCACACCCGGCTCGGTGCAAGGCTACCTGGACACCTCGGCCCATTGGCACGACCTCGGCACCGTCGAGGAATACCAGCAAGTGAAGGCCCAGCTCGAGAAGCCCGTGCGCGGCGCCATCGCCACGGCCGACGCGGCGGCCCGCTTCGGCTACACCCTCGCCGCAGGCGAAGCGCCGCTCAAGGGCGGCTCCGGCCGACGCTTCCACCGTGTCGCGAAGCCCGACGGCAGCACCGCGATGCTCTGCATCTACGATGACGCCCGTGCGGAGAACCTCCTCTATGGCCGTCTCGGCCACGCGCTCTTCGCCGCTGGACTCAACGTCCCGCAAGTGCTCGCCGAAGACACCGACGCCGGCGTTCTCCTGCTGGAGGACCTCGGCGACACCGACCTCTGGTCGCTGACGCGCCAAACCACCTTCCCCTGGCCTGCGGTCGCGTCGGCCTTGGAACAAGTCGGCCACCTCCATCGCCTCGGCGCTGAAGCGGTCCAGACCGCCGGACTCACCTTGATGGAGCCCTTCGGCGACAAGCTCTACGCCTGGGAGCGCCAATACTTCACGGACAACGTCCTCGCCGGCCGCAAGCCCGACCGCGACCTCCAGAACGAGATGGCCACGCTGGCCAAGGAGCTCAACGCCCGCCCGCAGGTGCTCGTGCACCGGGATTTCCAATCGCAGAACCTGCTCGTCCGCAACGACCAGACCTACCTGATCGACTTCCAAGGCGCGCGCCTCGGCTGTCAGTTCTACGACTACGCCTCGCTCGCCTTCGACCCCTACCTCACCTGCAAGGACATGGACCTTTGGCGCATCGAGATCGAGGACCAAGCCCGCGAAGTCGCCGACTGGAAGGGCTCGCTGGACGAGTTCTCGCATCTCCTGCACATCGCGGCCACGCAGCGCCTGCTGCAGGCCTGCGGCGCCTACGCCTACCTCGGCCGCCAGCAAGGCCGCGCCGATTTCCTGGCGCACCTGCCGCAAGGCCTGCGCAACCTGACGATCGCCGCCTCCCTCTGCGGGAAGCGACGCATCGCCCGGGTGGCCGAGGAACTTGCGGCGGCGACGGCGGTTAGCCGTTGACCTGGTCGTCGAGGAAGCGGACGACCTCGTCCTCCGTCATGCGGACCTGCTCCAGCGTGTCGCGGTTGCGGACCGTGACGCCGGCGTCCTTCTCGACCGTGTCGAAGTCTATGGTGATGCCGAACGGCGTGCCGATCTCGTCCTGGCGGCGGTAGCGGCGACCGATGTTGCCGGACTCGTCGTAGAAGACGTTATGGCGCTTCTTGAGGCGGCGGTAGAGGGCTTCGGCGCGCTCGACGAGAGCGGGCTTGTTCTTCAACAGCGGGAAGATGGCGGCCTTGAACGGCGCCACGCGGGCCGGCAGGCGGAGCACGACGCGCTTCTCGCCCTCGACCTCGTCCTCATGGTAGGC
This sequence comes from Verrucomicrobiota bacterium, assembly GCA_009924965.1. Lineage (GTDB taxonomy): Bacteria > Verrucomicrobiota > Verrucomicrobiia > Opitutales > UBA953 > UBA953. Next base: position 6,035 of record RFQN01000040.1, on the reverse strand, counting down.
CGTGGTGAGCAAGGCGAGGAACACGCGGTCGACGCCGACGGACGGCTCGATGACGTGCGGGATGAAGCGGGCCTTGGCGGTCTCGTCGAACCAGTCCAGCTTGGTGCCGGACACGTCGCTGTGCTGGGTAAGGTCGAAGTCGCCGCGTGCGGCGACACCCTGGAGCTCCTGGACGCCGAAGGGGAACTCGAACATGATGTCCGTGGTGCCCTTCGAATAGTGGGCCAGCTTCTCGGTCGGGTGCGGGTAGAGGGAGAGTTTGGCGCGCGGGATACCGATGGACTCGAACCACGCGAGGCAACCCTCGATCCAGCCTTGGTGGGCGGTCTGCCAATCGGCGGACGGCGCGATGAAGTATTCGATCTCCATCTGCTCGAACTCGCGGGAGCGGAAGATGAAGTTGCGCGGGTTGATCTCGTTACGGAAGGCCTTGCCGACCTGGGCGATGCCGAAGGGCAGCTTCACGCGGCCCGTGTCGACGACGTTCTTGAAGTTGATGAAGATGCCCTGGGCCGTCTCGGGGCGGAGGTAGGCCGTCGCCGAGGCGTCCTGCATGGCGCCGACGTACGTCTGGAACATCATGTTGAACGAACGCGGGGGCGTCAGGGAGCCCGGCTTGCCGGTGGCCGGCGACGGGATCAACGCGTGCTCTTCGGGCTTGGCCTCGGTGTAGTCCTTGAGCGTGAGCGGCTCGAGCGCGCCCTGCTTGGCCAGCTTACGCTTCATCTCGTTGGCCATCTCCTCGGCCTTGGCCTGCATCGTCTCGTCCTCGAGCACGGAGATGTAGCCGATGGTCTCGCCGGCCACGCGGACCGGGGCGAAGAACAGTTGGTCGGCACGATAGCGCATCTTGGACTCCTTGCAGTCCACGAGCGGGTCGGTGAAGTTGTCGATGTGGCCCGAAGCCTTCCAGGTCGTCGGGTGGTGGATGATGGACGAATCCAGGCCGACGATGTCGTCGCGGCGGTGGACGAAGTCCTGCCACCAGGCCTGCTTGATGTTGTTCTTCAGCTCGACGCCGAGGGGGCCGTAGTCGAAGAAGCCGTTGAACCCGCCGTAGATGTCGGAGGAAGGGAAGACGAACCCGCGGCGTTTGCACAGGTTGATGATGTTTTCCATCTTGTCGGTCGGGTCGGCCATGGTTGGGTAAAACCTTTGCTTACCCCTTGGAACGGCGGCCCCGCAAGCCTCTTCACTCAGCGAGGCTGGGGTTCGGTCGTCAAACCACGCGCTTTCTTGGTCCAAGTCTGGGCGGCCTCGGAGACCGCCTTGAACAAGTCCGCCACTTCGGCGGCGGCGCCGTTCATCTTGGCCTCAGACCCCTCCATCGAGGCCGTGAAGGATTCCAAGGCGGCCCGGGCATCGGCTAGCTTCACCTGGAGCTGCCCGATGGTTTCGCCGTCCAAGCGACGGTCGGCGGCTTCGGCCGCGGCCCGCAAGGCCGCGCAGCTCGCGGTCAATCGGCGGGCCTGCGCGCCCAGCCGCTCGTCGGACGTCGCCTCGGCGAACGTGGCCGTCGCGGCTTCCAGCTTGGCCGAAAACGCGGCCGCGCGGGCCGGGTCGGTCTTCGTGTAGTAGCGATCCAAATCACCCTCGAGTTCTTGGGCGACCAAGGCCAGATCGCGGCTCGTGGCCCGCTCCAGTTCGTTGACGACCCGCTCAATGGCGCGTTGCGTGGTGACGCCCGTGGCGGGGATCTCGTCACGGGCCAAGCCTATGGGCAGCGCATCCTGCGTGTCCCAGAACAATTCGACCTGCAGCAGGCCAGAAGCCGGATTGACCGCGACCAAGTGGGCGCGCAATCCACGTTGGACCTCCTCCTGCAGGCGATCGCCACGGAGGCGGTCGGCGAAGCCGCGGTCGGCGAGCGTATCCGGGTCGAGGCTCAGGACCACCTCGGGCCGGAGCCGACGGTCAGCGTCGACCGACAGCCCGACCGCGGAAACCTGGCCGACGACCACACCTTGGACGCGGACCGGCGTCCCGGTGGAAATCCCGTGGACCGAGAACGCGGGTCGGAAGACCACGCGGACCAGCGGGGCGTTCCAAGCGCGCCACCACGACCAAAGCGCGAGCCCGCACGACAACGTCAGGACCGCGAGCAATACGCCGCCGAGGGCGCGGCGGCTCATCCGGCGGACTGCGGGTAGCTGCCCAACCACTTGACGATCTCGCAGCGCCCCTTGAGCGCGGCGACGGCCTCTTGGACGGCGGGCGTGTCCCAGTGGCCGGGGAAATCGATGAAGAACAAGTACTCCCAAGCACGGCGGCGGCTCGGGCGGGACTCGATGCGGATGAGGTTGATGCCGCGGTCGGAGAACGAGCTCAGGGCCGCCTGCAGCGCGCCCGGCTCATGCTTGAGCGTCAGCACGACGCTCGTGACCTCTTCCTTCGCGCCGGTGGCGTTCGCCGCGAGCCCGATGACGAAGAAGCGCGTGGCGTTGTCGCGGCGATCCTGGATGCCGCGGGCGAGGATAGGGACGCCGCGCGATTCGGCGGCGCTGGCGGAAGCGACAGCGGCGTTGCCCTGCGGGGCGCGGGCGACCTGCTCGACGGCGGCGGCGGTGCTGTCGGTCTCGACCAACGCGGCGTTAGGCACGTGGCGGGAAAGCCAACCGCGGCACTGCGCGAGCGCGATGTCCTTGGACAGCACGCGGGTCACCTCGGTCAGCGCGCCGAAGCCCACGAGGCATTGCTCGACGGACAACGTCACTTGGGCGACGACCTTGAGTTCGGACTCCGCCAGCAGGTCGAGCGAGTGGCTGACCACGCCTTCGGTGGAATTCTCGACCGGGACGACGCCGTAGGAAGCCTCACCGGATTCGACCGCGGCGAACACGTCGCCGATCGAACGCAAGGGCAAGGACGGCACGCTCGTGCCGAAGGCTCGCAACTGCGCCTGTTGGGTGAAGGAGCCCTCGGGTCCGAGGTAGGCGACGGGCTTGGCCATCTGTGCGCCGATGGACAGCGAGATCACTTCGCGGAAGACCGCGCGGACGCCGGAAGCGGGGATGTTCGGGGCGGCGTCGACGAGCGAGCTGAGCACCTGCTCCTCGCGTTGCGGGGCGTAGACGGGTGCGCCGGCCTTGAGCTTGGCCTCGCCGATGGCGCGGGCGACCTGCAGGCGCTCGGCCAGCAGGCGCAGGATCTCGCGGTCGATGCGGTCGACCTCACGGCGATGTTGGTCCAGGCTCATGCGGACGGTTCGGAGGAAGCGGTATCGGACGGCGGTGCCTCGAGGGCGACGTTGGCGGACGTGTCCGCGGCCGGCAGGCCCATGTCGGCGTCGGTCACGGCGACGGGCGTCGTGGCGCGCGCGATCCATTCGGAAATCTGCGCGGGCGACAGCACGTCGGACGCCGGCAGTTCGCCCAAGGTACGCAGGCCGGTGAAATCGAGGAACTTGTCGGTTGTCCCGTATTGGATGGGGCGACCCGGGAGGTCGGCGCGGCCGGTGACCGCGACGAGCTCGAGCTCCATCAGGCGGTTGAGCGCGCTATCGACGGACACGCCGCGGATGGCTTCCATTTCGGGGCGCGTGACCGGCTGGCGATAGGCGACGATGGAAAGCGTCTCGAGGGCGGCGGGGCTGAGGCGCTGCGGGCGAGGCTCGCCGCGGAGCAAGCGGACCCAATCGGCGTAGGCCGGCGAGATCACCAAGCGGAAACCCTCCGGCCCTTGCAGGATGCGGCACGCGTCGTTGGCGTCGCGCATCTCGACTTCGAGGGCATCGACCGCCTCGCGGATCTGCGTCGCCGTGAGCAACGTCGGCACCTGATCGATGATATCCTGAATGACCTCCTGCACGGGTTGGGCGGGCGGCTGGGCCGGCTCGGTGCCGGGCTCAGCGGCGGGACGCTCTTCGGTCGACTCGGACGCCGCTTGGGCATGGTAGCGCTGGACCACCTTTTGGATGTCCTTGATGGAGACCGCCTCGGAGGTCGAGAGCAGGAGCGCCTTGATGATTTTCTTGAGGTTGAATTCCACGGGGAGGAAGGGCGAAAAATGGGATTGTCGGAAAAGGAGGCGGACGGCAGAGTCGGCCCTTCCCAGTTATTAGGGGGGTCCCCCCTACTGACAACCGCAGACTTTTCACACCCTCATGAGCTCCCCTGATTGCACCCGCCAGCACTCCTCCATCGTCGTGGACGGCGCCGACCGCGCCCCCAGCCGCGCCATGCTCCGGGCCGTCGGCTTCACCGATGCCGACTTCCAGAAGCCCGTGGTGGGCGTGGCCTCGACCTGGTCGATGGTGACCCCGTGCAACATGCACATCGACCGCCTGGCCGTCGAAGCCTCCAAGGGGGCTGACCAAGCCGGCGGCAAGGGTGTGATCTTCGGGACCATCACCGTCTCGGACGGCATCTCGATGGGCACCCCGGGCATGCGCTACTCCCTCGTTTCCCGCGAAATCATCGCCGACTCCATCGAAGCCGTGACCGGGGCCGAAGGCTTCGACGGCCTCGTCACGATTGGCGGCTGCGACAAGAACATGCCGGGCTGCGTGATGGCCATGGCCCGCCTCAACCGCCCGTCCGTCTTCGTCTACGGCGGCACCATCGTCCCGGGCCTGCACCGCGGCCAGTCGGCGGACATCGTCACCGTCTTCGAAGCCGTCGGCAAGCATGCCGGCAAGCAGATCGGCGACGGCGAGCTCAAGGAAATCGAACAGTGCTCGATCCCGGGCGAAGGCTCCTGCGGCGGCATGTACACCGCCAACACCATGGCCTCGGCCATCGAAGCCCTCGGCCTCAGCCTCCCGGACAGCTCGGCCCAGCTCGCCAACTCCAAGGACAAGCTCGCCGACTGCGAACGCGCCGGTAAGGCCGTGCTGGAACTCCTGAAGAAGAACATCCGTCCGTCGGACATCCTCTCCAAGAAGGCTTTTGAGAACGCCATCACCGTCGTCATCGCCCTCGGCGGCTCGACGAACGCGGTCCTCCACCTCATCGCGATGGCCCATTCCGCCGGCATCAAGCTGACCCTCGAGGACTTCGAGCGCGTTGGCCGCCGCGTCCCCGTGCTCGCCGACCTCAAGCCCAGCGGCAAGTACAACATGGCCCACTTTGTGCGCATCGGCGGCCTCCAGCCGCTGCTGAAGATGCTGCTCGATAAGGGCCTCCTGCATGGCGATTGCCTCACCGTCACCGGCAAGACCGTGGCGGAAAACCTGGCGAACGTCGGCAGCTACGCCGCCGACCAGGACGTCGTGCGCCCCTTCTCCAACCCGATCAAGGCGGACAGCCACCTGCGCATCCTCCGCGGCAACCTGGCTCCCGAAGGTTCGGTCGCCAAGATCTCCGGCAAGGAAGGCAACGCCTTCACCGGCAAGGCCATCGTCTATGAGTCGGAAGAAGCTTCCCTCAAGGGCATCCTGAACGGCGAGGTCCAAGACGGCCACGTCATCGTCATCCGCAACGAAGGCCCGAAGGGCGGCCCCGGCATGCGCGAGATGCTCGGACCGACCAGCGCCGTCATGGGCAAGGGCCTCGGCAAGACCGTCGCCCTCATCACGGACGGCCGCTTCTCGGGTGGCAGCCACGGCTTCGTCGTCGGCCACATCACGCCGGAAGCCGCGGTGGGCGGCGTGCTCGCCGTCATTAAGAACGGCGACACCATCGTCATCGACGCCGTGAAGAACGAGATCAACCTCGCGGTGCCCGCGGAGGAAATCGCCCGTCGCCTCCAGGGCTGGAAGCCCTCGCCCTGCAAGGAAAAGCGCGGCACGCTGGCGAAGTACGCCAAGCTCGTGTCGTCCGCGACCGACGGCGCCGTGACCGACGCCGACTAAGCGCGGTTCCAGGCCATCTCGCAGGCGAAGCTCCGGCTTCGCCTGCTTTATTTTTGCTTCCCCGCAGGCGGCCGACCACGCTGACGGCATGCCCCACCCTTCCCTCTTCGCCTTGGCATGCTTGGCCGCGGGCGCCCTCGGCGCCGCCGAACCAACCTACACGCGCCGCACCCTGACGACGGACTTCTTCAGCGAAGGCTGCGCGGTCGGCGACCTCGATGGCGACGGCAAGCCCGACATCATC
>RFQN01000390.1 GCA_009924965.1 Verrucomicrobiota bacterium | reverse complement strand
CGCGCGGTGGCTGGATCGTCGACGCTGCCGAAGTTGTGCCAGAGCCCGAGGGAGATTTTCGGGAGATGCAGGCCGGATTTACCGCAACGGGCCTGGAAGGCAGCGTGGGCGTAGCGGGAAGCGCTGGGGGTGTGCATGCTGTCGAGAAAAACGCAGGCGTGCTGATTAGCCAGCGGGAAAATCGACAGCGCTCCAGCAAGGCGCCCCGAGCGTGGCTGGCGGAATTTTCGGCAGGTTGCTGAGAATGAAACCAGCGGGCGGACGGGATTCGCCAACGCAGCCGAAATCACGGCAGCGCGTCACCTGTTTGGCACGGACCTTTGGACTTGGCACGGCCGATGCAAGAGGGGCCCGCTCCCGCGGTGACCTTCGACGGTTACGCCGTCGCGACGGCCTCGACGACGAACCACCCCAGCACCAGCACGCTGGACCTCTCCGCCGCCAAGTTCGGCGCCACGGGCAAGTTCGGTTCGGTCACCGGTTACGCCAGCGTCTACTATAATGGCGCCACCACCGACCTGCTCGACGCCTACGCCACCGTCGATGCCGGCAGCGGCTTCAGCGTCACCGTCGGGAAGTTCCTCTCCTACATGGGTTACGAGGCCTTCGACGTGCCGAACATGGCCCAGATCTCCTACGCCAACACGCAGCTCGCGCCCATCCCCGCCTACCACTCCGGCGTGAAGCTCGACTACTCCGCCGCCACCTATGGCGCCGGCGTCGCCGTGGTCGATTCCCTCTACGGCCCGTCCCTCTACAAGGGTGACGGCGACCTCAAGAAGCCCGGCCTGGAAGCGTACTACACCTATAAGGGCATCAAGGACACCACGATCTGGCTCGGCGTCGCCAACGAAGTCTCCACCAAGAAGGCCTTCTACGACCTCTGGGTTTCCTACGCCGTCAACAAGACCGACTCCATCGGCGCCGAAGTCATCAAGATCGAGAGCGAAGGCGTCCTCTGGCTCGTGGCCTATACCAAGGCCCTGACCCCGAAGACCACGCTGACCTCCCGCATCAGCGGTGATTCGCCCACCGGCGGCGCTTCCAACCTGAAGTACACGCTCTCCCCGAGCTTCACGGTCAACGACCACTTCCTGGTCCGCGCCGAAGTCTCCTACGTGTCGTCGTACGGCTCGACCCCCTCGAGCACGACCTTCGCCGCGCAGAGCATCTTCAAGTTCTAAGCGGAGGATCCTCGCCACCCAGCTTCCCACCATGTCCACAAAACGCATCACTAGCCTGCTCACCGTCGGGGCGCTCGCCCTGGCTTCGC
>RFQN01000389.1 GCA_009924965.1 Verrucomicrobiota bacterium | reverse complement strand
ATGTCGCACCTCGGCCGTCCGGACGGCAAGGCCGTCGAGAAGTTCTCCCTCCGCCCCGTGGCCGCCGAGCTCGAGAAGCTCCTCGGCCGCCCGGTGAAGTTCATCCCGAGCTGCGTCGGCCCTGAGGCCGAAGCCGCCGCGAAGGCCCTCAAGGCCGGCGAAGTCCTCCTCCTCGAAAACCTCCGCTTCCACATCGAAGAAGAGGGCAAGGTGAAGCTCGAAGACGGCACCAGCATGAAGGCCGATCCGGCCAAGGTCGCCGAGTTCCGCGCGTCCCTTTCCCGCCTCGGCGACGTCTATGTGAACGACGCTTTCGGCACCGCCCACCGCGCCCACTCCTCGATGGTCGGCGTCAATTTGCCCCGTAAAGCCGCGGGTTTCCTGCTCGAAGCCGAACTCAAGGCCTTCGACACGGTGCTCAACAACCCGAAGCGCCCGTTGCTCGCCATCCTCGGCGGCGCCAAGATCGCCGACAAGATCCCGCTCATCCGCAACCTCATCGAAAAGGCCGACGAGATCATCATCGGCGGCGGCATGGCCTACACCTTCCGCAAGGTCTGCGACGGCATGGAAATCGGCAACTCCCTCTACGACGCCGAAGGCGCCAAGATCGTCCAGGAACTCCTCGACAAGGCCAAGGCTCGCGGCGTGAAGGTCACGCTGCCGGTCGACTTCAATTGCGGCGACAAGTTCTCGCCTGATTCCAACACGCAGCCGGCCACGATGCAGTCGGGCATCCCTGCTGGCTGGGAAGGCATGGACGCGGGTCCCGAGTCCATCAAGCTTTACGAAGCAGCCATCGGTCGCGCCGGTACCGTCGTCTGGAACGGCCCGTGCGGCGTGTTCGAGTTCGATAAGTTCGCGGTCGGTTCCAAGGCTATGGCCGCGGCCGTCGCCCAAGCCACCGCGCGTGGCGCCATCACCATCGTCGGCGGCGGCGACACCGCCACGGCGGCCAAGAAGTTCGGCGTCGATACCAAGGTCTCGCACTGTTCCACCGGCGGCGGCGCTTCCCTCGAATACCTCGAAGGCAAGGTCCTCCCCGGCGTCGCAGCCCTCTCGGCCTAAAACCTTATTGTCCATCAACTTATATCAATAATATGTCCAAGCGCACTCCCCTCATCGCCGGCAACTGGAAGATGAACAAGACGGCCTCGGAAGGCGTCGAACTCGTCAAGGCCATCTCGGCCGCCGTCGGCATCGACCCCAACGTGAACGTCGTCCTTTGCCCGCCCTTCACGGCCCTCGCGTCCGTCGGCGCGGCCATCGAAGGCTCGCACCTC
>RFQN01000388.1 GCA_009924965.1 Verrucomicrobiota bacterium | reverse complement strand
CGTGGTCGGTTCAGGCCAGGACCGCCTTCACCACCTCGCCGTGGACGTCGGTCAGGCGGTAGTCGCGGCCCTGGAAACGATACGTCAGCCGCTCGTGGTCGAAACCCAGCAGGTGGAGGATGGTCGCCTGCAGGTCGTGCACGTGCACCTTGTCCTTCACGCCCGCGAAGCCCATCTCATCGGTCTCACCGAAGGAGAAGCCGCCCTTCACGCCGCCACCGGCGAGCATGATCGTGAAGCAGTCCGGGTAGTGGTCGCGCCCGAGCACGGAGCCGCCGGCCGTTCGTCCTTCGCGGAAGGGCGTGCGACCGAACTCGCCGCCCCAGACGATGAGGGTGTCGTCGAGCAGGCCGCGCTCCTTGAGGTCCTTGATCAACGCGGCCGCGGGCTTGTCGGTCATCGCCATCTTCTTGGTGAGGCCGTCGCGGATGTCCTCGCGCGGGTTGGTGCCGTGGAAGTCCCAGCCCCAGTCGAAGAGGTGCACGAAGCGCACGCCCTTTTCGACGAGCCGGCGGGCGAGGAGGCAGTTGTTGGCGAAGCTCGCCTCGCCGGGCTTGGCGCCGTACGCCTCGAGCGTCGCGGCGGACTCCTTGGAGATGTCCATCACGTCGGGCACGCTCGTCTGCATGCGGAACGCCAGCTCGTACTGGGCGATGCGCGTCACCGTCTCGGCGTGGCCGAGTTCGTCCTGCTGGCGCTGGTTCAGGTCCTTGAGCGCATCGAGCGTCGCGCGACGTAGGTCGCGGGTCATGCCGGGCGGGTCATTGGCGAAGAGGACGGGGTCGCCCTTGCTGCGGCACTGCACGCCTTGGTAGACCGAAGGCAGGAAGCCGCTGCCCCAACAGCCTTGGCCGCCGCTAGGCTGGGTGCCGCTCGAGATCAGCGTGACGAAGCCCGGGAGGTCCTGGTTCTCGGTGCCGAGGCCGTAGGTGGCCCAGGAGCCCAACGACGGGCGGCCTTGGCGGGCGTGGCCGGTGAAGAGCAGCAGCTCGGCCGGCGCGTGGTTGAACTGGTCCGTGTGCATCGCGCGCAGGAGCGTCACGTCGTCGGCCACGGTGTGGAAGTTCGGCACGGCGTCGCTCATCCAGAGCCCGCCCTTGCCGTATTGCTTGAACGTGCGGGGCGAGCCCATGAGCTTGGGCACGCCGCTGGTGAAGGCGAAGGTGCGGCCCTTGAGGAACGTGTCCGGGCAGGGCTGGCCGTTGTGCTGCACCAGCGCCGGCTTCGGGTCGAAGATGTCGAGGTTGGGCGGGCCGCCCGACATGTGCAGGTAGATGACGCGCTTGGC
>RFQN01000387.1 GCA_009924965.1 Verrucomicrobiota bacterium | reverse complement strand
CGAAGCCGGCCCCGGCGGCGGGTTGCTCGTCGCGCAGGGCACGCCCGCGCAGGTCGCCCAAGCCGGGACCACGACCGGCAACTTCCTGGCGGCTGGCGATGCGGCCTTCGCCGCCCCGGGCGCGCATCAGGCCCGGCCGCGACCGACCAGCATCTCGCTGCACGGCGCCCGCGAGCACAACCTCCGCGACGTCTCGCTGGAGATCCCGCATGGCTCGCTGACGGTGATGACGGGCGTCTCGGGGTCGGGGAAGTCCTCGCTCGCCTTCGACATCCTCTTCTCCGAAGGCCAACGTCGCTTCCTGGAATGCGTCTCCGCCTACGCCCGCCAGTTCGTCGAACAGCTGCCTAAGCCGGATATCGACTCCCTGACCGGACTCCCGCCGACCGTGGCCATCGAGCAACGCGTCACGCGTGGCTCCTCCAAGTCCACCGTCGCGACGGTCACCGAAGTCGCGCAATACCTCCGCCGTCGTGCGATTGGTCGCCAAGCGCCTGCAGGCGCTGAAGAAGGGCAAGCTGTTGCTGGCGGCGCCGCTCGTCCGTTCACGCAAAGGCCATCACCGACCGCTCGCCGAGTGGGCCGAGAACAAAGGCCTGCGCCTGTTGCGCTGCGACGGCAAGCTGACGCCGGTCGCGGGCTTCGAAGGCCTGGACCGTTACCGCGAGCACGATGTGGACGCCATCTTCGCGGTGCTACGGGCCGACGGGACCATCGTCCACCCGGACGAATCCACCGACAGCGGTGAGAAAGCTCTTCGGACCTTGGTGCGAGCCACCTTGTTGGCGGGCAAGGGTGCCTGCCTCCTCGCCGACGAACGCGGGCAGCAAGTAGCCTTCCTCTCCACGTCCCGCAGCGACCCCGCCACCGGCGAGTCCTACCCAGAAGTCGACCCGAAGCACCTCTCCTGGAACTCGCCGCGCGGCTGGTGTCCAGACTGCCGCGGCCATGGCGCAAGCAGCAATCCCGACGGCACCTATTCATTTCGGGAAATGGCCGCCGACGCTGCTGGGCTCATTCGTGCACTCGGTCATCAGGGACGAAGCGCTGCACTACTTAGGCGGCCTCACCTTGGGCCCGCGCGAGAAAGCCGTCGTCGGCGCGCTCCTGCCGGAGATCGCCGCTCGCCTGAAGTTCCTCAGTTCCGTCGGCTTAGGCTACCTCGCCTTGGACCGCGGCGCCGACACCCTCTCCGGCGGGGAAGCCCAACGCATTCGGCTCGCGGCCCAGTTGGGCTCGACACTGTCGGGCGCCCTGTACGTCCTCGACGAACCCAGCATCGGCCTGCAC
>RFQN01000386.1 GCA_009924965.1 Verrucomicrobiota bacterium | reverse complement strand
GAAGAACCGCGGTTAGTTCACCCGGTATTTGTCGTGCACGACCGACTTGGGTTCGCCGCGCTTTTGGCCCGCGCGGAAGGCGGCCAAGGATTGTTCGCGCTCCGCAGGGTCGAGCCAGAAGAGGCCATAAGTCATCGGCTCGTCGCCGCTGCGGACGTCGAAGGCGGCGGGGAATTTCACCCAATTCCAATGGCCGACGCGGTAGCCCGGGACGCGCCAGCCAGGGATGAAGTCCGCTTCGTCGTGGATGATGTGCTGGATGCGGAAGGAGAGCCGCACCATGTCGTCTTCCTTGGTCGCGACGCGGAAGTCGTCGATGAGCTTCGAGAGCTCCGGGTTGTCGATGCCGGTGATGTTGTTCGTCTGGCGCTTCGGGACGCGGCGGCCATCCGGTAGCTTCTCGAGCGCGTTGTCGGAGTGGTGCGATTCCCAGAAGGCCGGGATGCGGCTGGAGACGCTCCACGCCCAGAAGCAGATGTCATGGTTCTTCTCCATGACCTTGCGGTACATCGTGGTGTGTTCGAGGGTTTCCGGGACGTATTCGACGCCGCACCGGCGGGCCGACTCGATGAGCGTCGCCAGCATCTTGCGCCGGTCGGTCGTGTCGAAGGTCAGGCGGAAGGAGAGCCGTCGGCCGGCGGCGTCCATCAGGATCCCGTCGGAGCCGACCTTCGTGTAGCCAGCCTTGGCGAAGGCGGCCCGGGCGAGTTCAGGGGAGTAGCGGCGCGCGCGGATCGATGGGTCGGTGTATTGGCCGAGGCCCTCGCTGAACTGGTTGAGCCGTTCGTAGTCGCCGCGGTAGAAGCCATCGATGACCCGTTGGAAGTCCGTGGCGTGCTGGAGACCGAGGCGGACGTCGCGGTTGTCGAGCCCCGGTTTCTGCGTGTTGATGTAGAGCCCGTAGGGCGGGCGCGGGATGTCGTTGTAGAACTGGACCTTCGTCAGGTAGCCCAACTGGTAGGCTGGCTTCTCGTTGGCGCCATACCAGAAGCGCGGCAGGCCGATGAGCATGAAGTCTAGCTCGCCCGCCATCAGCGATTCGTAGGCGTTGTCCATTTCGCGGATGACCAGGTGTTGGATGGTGTCCGGGTTGAAGCGGTGGCGGTAGAAGCGGCGTTCGTCGGCCCACCAGTGCGGCACGCGTTGCAGCGTGACGGAGTGGTTGCGGCGGAAGCCGTCGACGGGGACGTAGTAGGCGCCGGTCGTCGGCTGCTGGCGGTCGTTGTAGCGCTTGAGGTAATCGGGCCCGAAGTCCTTGAAGAATTCGCGCGGGGTCGGGCGCAGGTCGCCG
>RFQN01000385.1 GCA_009924965.1 Verrucomicrobiota bacterium | reverse complement strand
TGAAGGGTTAGACCGTCTTGGCGTTGAACTTGTTCCGGATCGCTTCGACCACGGCCGGGTCGGCGAGGGTGGCGATGTTGCCGAGCTCACGGCCTTCGGAGACGTCGCGCAGGAGGCGGCGCATGATCTTGCCGGAGCGGGTCTTGGGGAGGTCGGGCACGAAGACGATGCGCTCAGGGCGGGCGAACTTGCCGATCTTGGCGTCGACCATGCCGTTGAGCGTCTTGGCGAGCTCGGCTTCGTTGACGTTCTTGGCGGCGGCGGACTTCAGGATGACGAAGGCCATGAGCCCCTGGCCCTTGAGGTCGTGCTTCACGCCGATGACGGCGGACTCGGCCACGGCGGCGTGTTCGATGAAGACGGCTTCGAGTTCGGCGGTGCCGATGCGGTGGCCGGAGACGTTCACCACGTCGTCGACGCGGCCGGTGATCCAGAGGTAGCCGTCCTTGTCGCGGATGGCGCCGTCGCCCGGGAAGTAGTAGGCACCGTTCCAGCGGCTCCAGTAGGCCTCGAGGTAGCGCTTCTCGTCGCCGTAGATGCCCTGCGTGATGCCCGGCCAAGGCTTGCGGATGGCGAGGATGCCGGTGTCGGTCTCCTTGCCGTTCTCGTCGAGCACGGCGGCGTCGACGCCGAAGAAGGGCAACGTGGCGGAGCCGGGCTTGGTCGGCGTGCAGCCGGGGATCGGGGTGATCATGTGGCCGCCGGTCTCGGTCTGCCACCACGTGTCGACGATCGGGCAGCGCTCGGCGCCGATGTTGCGGTGGTACCAGAGCCAGGCCTCGGGGTTGATCGGTTCGCCGACCGAGCCGAGCAGGCGGAGCGTCGAGAGGTCATGCTTCTTCACCCACTCGTCGCCCCACTTCATGAAGGCGCGGATGGCCGTCGGGGCCGTATAGAAGACCGTGACCTTGTGGTCCTGGACGATCTTCCAGAAGCGGCCGAAGTCCGGCGCGTCGGGCGCGCCTTCGTACATGAGCACGGACGCGCCGTTGAGCAGCGGGCCGTAGACGACGTACGTGTGGCCGGTCACCCAACCCACGTCGGCGGTGCACCAGAAGAGGTCGTCGTTGCGGAGGTCGAAGACGTACTTGTTCGTCGTGTAGGCCTGCAGCATGTAGCCGCCGGTGCCGTGGATGATGCCCTTGGGCTTGCCGGTGGAGCCGGAAGTGTAGAGCAGGAAGAGCATGTCGTTGGACTCCTGCCAGACGGCGGGGCAGTCCGTGGTGACGTGCGCGGCGGCCTCGTGGTACCACACGTCGCGGCCGGCCTGCATGCTGCAGGCGGCGTCGGGCTGGCCGAGGTGG
>RFQN01000384.1 GCA_009924965.1 Verrucomicrobiota bacterium | reverse complement strand
ACCTCTTGAATGAAGTTCAGTTCCTTTGCCGGCGTCAGGACGCCTTCCTGCATGTGCTTTTCGGCCGTCGGGCGGGCACCGTCCTCCAGTGTCCCAAGGGTCAGGCCAGACGGGAAGACGCCGCCGAGGCCGGTCGTCATGACCTTCGCGATCTGGCCGGCGGGCGGATGATAGTCGAGCGGGATGATCGAGACCATCGCGCGCGGCGCGGACAGCGAGAGGCCGGCGCGGCCGCTCACGTGGACCACGTGGAATTGTTCGTCGCCTTCGAGGAACGCGGTGCAGCGGAAGCCCGGGCTGGTGACGAGGTCGACCTCGCTGGTCGTGAGGTGCACGGTGCTCACTCGGCCGATGACGCGGTCGCCGAAAACGACGGGGCAACCTGGGCGGATGCCGTCGCTGCGGCCTTTGCGGATGACGATGCGTTGCCACCAAGAGGAGGTCTCGCGGACGGAGACGCGGGCGACGACGGTCAGGAATTCCGTGTTGGCCGGGTAGCGGAGCATCTCGCGGAGGCGGATGTTCTCCTTGCGGGCGTCATCGAGGGAGTGGATCTTCAGCTCGAGCGCCGCGTTGATGCGGGCGAGGTCGCGCGAGGCGGCGGCGAGCTCTTCGGGCGTGCGGCTCTTGAGTTCCCAGTAGCGGGCGAGGTCGCGGCCTTTGCCGACCAAGTGCAGGGCCGGCGCCTGGAATTCGGCGAAGGCTTCTCGGTTGAAGCGGCGGACGACGCTGGGCAGCAGCATCCACAGCCCGATGAAGAACACGAGCGCGACGTAGGAAGCCTTGGCGCCTTGGCGGTTGTTATCCATGGCGGGTCAGCCCGCGGGGCTTACTCCCGGCCGCTCCAGCGGGAGGCGTTGGCGAGGATCTTGCCGGTACCGTTGACGACGGCGCAGAGGGGGTCTTCGGCGATGATCACCGGCAGGCCGGTGGCTTCGGAGATGGCGCGGTCGATGCGGCGGATGAGGGCGCCGCCACCGGCGATGACGATGCCGCGGTCCACGAGGTCGGCGGAGAGTTCCGGCGGGATGCGTTCCAGCGAGCTCTTCACGGCCTCGATGATCTGGTTGACGTTGTCGGCCATGGCCTCGCGCACTTCCTGCGAGGTCAGGTGGAGGGAGCGGGGGAGGCCAGTGACAGCGTCGCGGCCGCGCACTTCGTAGGTCATCTCCGACTCGAGGGCGTAGGCGGAGCCGATCTTAATCTTGATCTCTTCCGCGGTGCGTTCGCCGATGATCAGGTTGTACGAGGAGCGGATGTACTTGATGATGGAGAGGTCGAACTCGTCGCCGCCGACGCGGATGGAGCG
>RFQN01000383.1 GCA_009924965.1 Verrucomicrobiota bacterium | reverse complement strand
CTTCCCACCGGCACCTCCACCCTCACCCTCGAATACCAATGGTAATGCGCCGCCTCTGTCTCGCCCTCGCGGCCCTCGTCGGCACACCGCTGGCTTTCGCCGAGGACCTCGGTGCCATGTGGGGCACGGCCGCCGCCGAGGCCAAATACTACCCCATCGTCGACATCCCCATTCCCTCGACCGTCCCCCTGCGTCCAGGTGGCTTGGAGATCCTCCCAGACGGACGTCTCGCCGTCGGCACACGCCGCGGGGACATCTACTTCATCGAAGGCGCCTTCGCTTCGCCGCCTAAGCCGACCTACCACCTGTTCGCCACTGGCCAGGACGAGATCTTCTCCTTGGCGTGGCGTGATGGCGCCATGTTGGCGACGTCCTTCAGCGAGGTGCTGCGCATCCGCGACGTCGATGGCGACGGCGTGGCCGACCGCTACGAGACACTCTCCAACAACTGGGGTTACGCCGAGGGCCATGAATTCGCCTTCGCTTCCAAGCCCGACCCCCAAGGCAACGTGTGGGTCGCGCTCGGGCTCAGCGGCTCGTATAATTCCAATAACCTCTTCCGCGGCTGGGCCGTGAAGGTGACGCCCGATGGCCGCATGATCCCGGTCTGCAGCGGACTCCGCAGCCCCGCCGGTATCGCGGCCAACGCCCAAGGCGAAATGTTCGTCATCGAAAGCCAAGGGCCCTGGAATGGCTGTTGCTCGCTCAAACACCTCAAGCCCGGCGGCTTCCTCGGCCACCCGGCCAGCTACAACTGGTACGCCTACACGAAGGACCTCAAGGAGCCCGTGAAGCCAAACAGCAACTCGCGCCTGCACCTCGAGAGCGCCCGCGTGCCGGAACTGGTGCCGCCGGCGGTCCGTTTCCCGTACATCAAGATGGGACGGTCGATCTCGGGCTTCCGCCTCGACCAAACGGGCGGCAAATTCGGACCGTTCACCGGCCAGTTCTTCCTCGGCGACTACACGCTCAGCCTCATCCTGCGCGCCACGACCGAACAGGTGAATGGCGTCTGGCAAGGCGCGTGCTACCCTTTCCGCGAAGGGCTCTCGACTGGCCTCATGAACGTGGAGTTCTCCCCGCAAGGCCAACTCGTCGCCGGCGGCTTCACGACCAACGCGCAATGGCCCGTCCGCGGCACTGCCCCTTATGCGCTCCAGCGCATCGACTGGAGCGGCGTGACGCCCTTCGAGGTGAAGGAGATCAATATCCGTCCCGACGGCTTCCTCCTGACGTTCACGCTGCCGGTCGACCCGAAGACCGCGGCCGACCCGGCGAGCTATACGGTGACGACCTACACCCACATCTACCAAGCCGG
>RFQN01000382.1 GCA_009924965.1 Verrucomicrobiota bacterium | reverse complement strand
GAAGATCCCCCTGCTCTTCGTCACGCACGACCGCGCCTTCCTGCGCCGCATGGCCAACCGCATCATCGAGCTCGACCGCGGCAAGCTGACGAGCTGGTCCTGCGACTACGACACCTACCTCGTCCGCAAGGAAGAGCTCTTCGTGGCCGAAGAACGCCAGCGCGCGGCCTTCGACAAGAAGCTCGGCCAGGAAGAAGCCTGGTCCCGCCGCAGCCCGGGCGCCCGCCGCACGAAGTCCAACGCCCGCATGGAGGCCCTCAAGCTCATGCGCGCCCAACGCGGCAACATGCGCACCGCGACCGGCTCCGCCAAGATGGAGATCAGCGAGGCCGAACGCTCCGGCGTACGCGTGGTCGAGGCCGAGAACATCTCCTTCGCCTACCCGGGCGGCCAGCCCATTATCCGCGACTTCAGCATGAACCTGACCCGCGGCGACAAGATCGGGCTGATCGGCCCGAACGGCGCCGGCAAGACGACCTTGGTCAAGATGCTGCTCGGCCAATTGGCCCCGACCGCCGGCAACCTCAAGTTCGGCACCAAACTCGAGGTCGTCTACTTCGACCAGATGCGCGAACAGATCGACGACTCCAAGACCGTCGCCGAGAACATCGCCGGCGATTCCGACAGCGTGGAAGTGCAAGGCCGCTCCCGCCACGTCATCAGCTACCTGCAGGACTTCCTCTTCGACCCGACCCGCGCCCGCTCCAAGGCCAAGGTCCTCTCGGGCGGCGAACGCAACCGCCTGCTCTTGGCCCGCCTCTTCACCAAGCCCGCCAACGTGCTGGTGCTCGACGAACCGACCAACGACCTCGACGCCGAGACCTTGGACGTCCTCGAAGACATCTTGGTCGACTACACCGGCACGCTCATCGTCGTCTCCCACGACCGCGCCTTCCTCGACAACGTCGTGACGAGCACGCTGGTCTTCGAAGGCAACGGCGTCGTGACCGAACACGCCGGCGGCTACACCGATTGGCGCAACGAGCTGGCCCGCATCGCCGTGGCTAAGCGCACCGCCGCCGCCCTGCAATCCGCCCCGAAGCCCGCCACCGCCAAGGCAACCGCGGTGCCCGGCGCGAAGCTCAACAACAAGGAACGCAAGGAACTCGAGACCCTTCCCGGTAAGATCGAACAACTCGAAGCCGAGCAAGCCACCCTGTCCGTCCAGTTGGGTGACCCCGAAATCTACAAGGATGGCGGCGCCAAGGCCGCCGAACTCCAGAAGCGCCTCCACGCCGCCGAAGCCGAACACTCCGCCGCCCTCGCGCGCTGGATAGACCTCGACGCGCGGAAGGAGGCGTAGTTACGGAGGGGATGGGG
>RFQN01000381.1 GCA_009924965.1 Verrucomicrobiota bacterium | reverse complement strand
CAGGGTGGAGCAGCCCGGTTAGCTCGTCAGGCTCATAACCTGAAGGTCGTAGGTTCAAATCCTACCCCTGCACCCAATTTTAAGTCGTTCTTGGTCAGTTAATTACCAATTAGGTGTAAAACCCTAGATTTTAGTCCTTGTCAGGCCAAGGCTTTAATGAATGATATCTCGTATTAACTTTGTCCTACGGGGCAATGGGGTAAGTAAGATAAAGCAGTAAAAAACAGCCGGCTTGCATAGGGGTATGCAAGCCGGCTCCTTTTTTGGGGGACGCGATCCGTCACCCGCCTGGCCAAACAAACGGCCCGGTCACCTTGCGGTGGCCGGGCCGTTCGGCTTTCTGCGACTACCGCTTAGCCGCCACCGGTCATCTTCGTGATGAGCGCGATCAGCGGGAGGAACATCGCGAGCACGATCGTACCGACGACCACGGCGAGGAAGACGATGAGCACGGGCTCGATGATCGAGGTCAGCGCGGTCACGGCGTTGTCGACTTCTTCGTCGTAGATGTCCGCGACGCGGTTGAGCATCTCGGGCAGCTGGCCGGTCTCTTCGCCGACCTGGATCATCGACGTCACCATCTGCGGGAAGACGCCGCTCTGCTCGAGCGGGACGGAGAGCGGTTCGCCGTCGCGCACGCGGTCATGCACGCGCTCGAGGGACTTCGCGATGACGACGTTGTCGAGGGTATCGCGGGTGATGGTGATCGACTGGAGGATCGGGACGCCCGAAGCCATCAGCGTACCGAAGGTGCGCGCGAAGCGGGAGACCGAGACGATCTGCACGAAGCCGCCGACCTTGGGGAGTTTGAAGATGACGCGGTCGAAGATCTCCTTGCCCTTGGCCGTGGCCAACCAGGCCTTGAGGCCGTAGTAGATGCCGAAGATGGCCACCGGGGTCACGTACCAGAACTCGGTCAGCGCCTTGGAGATCGCGACGACGAACTGGGTCAGGGCCGGCATGTTGGTCTTCTGGCCGTCGAGCAGCTTCTGGAAGGACGGGACGACCTTCACCATGAGGATGTACACGATGACGACGGCGACCGTGACGACGACGCCCGGGTAGACCATCGCGGACTTCACCTTCTTCTGGATGCGCTGGGCCTTTTCGCGGAACTTGGCGAGACGGTCGAGCACCTTGTCGAGCACGCCGCCCGCTTCACCGGCCTTCACCATGTTGACGAAGAGTCGGTCGAAGACCTTCGGGTGGGCCTGGAGGGCTTCGGAGAAGTTGTTACCTTGGGAGACGCTTTCGGCGATGTTGCCGAGGACTTCCTTGAAGGCCGGGTTGCGCTCCTGCTTGTGGATCAGCTCGAGGGCGCGGAGCAGCGGCAGGCCG
>RFQN01000039.1 GCA_009924965.1 Verrucomicrobiota bacterium | reverse complement strand
GAGCTCTTCGACGTCCGCGTCGGTCAGGACCTGCTCGTCGGAGGTGACGTTGAATTTCTTGTCGAGCAGCGGGTGGCGGAAGGCGACGCGGGATTCCCACTTCTTCTTGTCGTGGGGACGGCAGAAGCGGCCCGAGTGCGTGAGCTGGAAACCGATGACGAGGTCGTCGACGGTGCCCCACTGGGCGAGGTGCTCGGCCTTGAGGATTTGGACGAGTTCGGCGATGCCGGCCTGGTTCTCCTCGTTGATGATGAGCTGGTTGGTGTTGGCGCGGCCATCGGCGCGGACGGCCATGGCTTCCGCCCCGCAGATCAGCTTGGCGCCGCTCGCGCCGAAGCGCTGCCAGCGACGCTTCATCTCGGGGGACGTGCCGCCGGTGGTCGTGCCATCCCAGCCTTCCATCGGATGGATGGCGATGCGGTTGCCGATGCGCTTGCCGTTGATGAGCACGCGGTCAACCGGTTGGGCGAGCGGATTGCCGGCGCCGGCTTCGATGGCGTCTTCCAAGGGCAGGTCGATGCCAAGGGCGGCGCAGTGGGCGCGGAAATCGGCGACCGTCTTGAGCGAGGCGACGCGGGTGAGCTTGAAGGGAGTCATGTCGAAATAGGTTTTAGAGTCCAGGGATGCCGAGGCGCTTGGCCACGCGGCGCGGGCGGATGAGAGCCTCCTGCATGCGGGCGCCTTCGTCGGAGCCGCGGAGGTCGGCGCAGGCGGGGTGCGCTTCCGGGGCGCCCAAAATACCGAGGGTGTGCAGGAGGTGGGCGGTGCTATGCTTGTAGGCTGCGGCGCTCTCACGGTCGTTCAGGCGGAAGACCTGGTCCTCCAGCGACTGGAAGCATTCGAAGACCTTATAGACGCGCGTGTCGAAGCGACCCGTGCCCGTCGGGAACTTCTTCCCGGGCACGCCGTCTTCGAGCCACATGTCCTTGGCCGCGCAGATGAGCGGGGCCGCGCTGCTCGAGGCGCCGATGAGGAGCGGCAGCCCCGTCTTGATGGCGGTGGCGATGCCGTAGTCGTCGCCGCTGTGCGGGGCGAAATCGAGCTGCAGGTCCTTGCACATCGCCGCCCAGTAGAGGAAGTGCGGTTCGTCAAGCGTGCTGATCTTGCCGCCGACGAACTTCGGATGGATGGCCAGCTGGTGGAGCAGCCACGGTTCGTAAGGCGTGGCCCACGGCACGAAGGACGGCTCCAGCGCGTGCACGATGCCTGGGCGGATGAGCCATTCGGCGATTTGGTAATAGCCATCGCGGCGCCGTTCGGGGTCCAAGGAGTTCAGCCCCTTGGACGTCATGATCATGACTTCGCAGTTCTCGTGCGCCTGCACGAGGTCGATGAGCGGGCGGTAGCGTTCGGCTTTGAAGACGGTGTCTTGGGCCGCGCCACGGGCGGTCACGCCGGCGATGAACTTGCGGCCGGGGAAGGCTGCCCGGAAGCGGCGCAGCACCTCGGCGTACATAGTGTCGTCGAGGTCGAAGATGTAGCCGGTGTCGGCATTGAGCACGGGGACCAGCTCCACGCCGTAGTGTTCGGCGGCGTCGTATTGCCAGCGCAAGGCGGCGGCGAAGCCCTCCCAGTCGGGTTGGCGGTCCTTGAAGGGCAGGAGGGCGGCGGCGCAGAGGCGGGCCTGGGCGCGATGGTCCACCAGCGCCTCTTCGGCGGTCCAGGCCCATTTCGTCTCCGACCATGGCGTGGTCGGGGTGAGGTCCTCGGGGCGGGAGATGAGCGGCTTCATGACGGCGGTCCAAACCCTAGCATTATTTCGCTCGCTTGAGGAAGGATTGTTTCAGGCGGGATGGGTCAAAAATCGCCCCTTGAAGGCGGGTGGGATTGCCTTCAGAACGAGTGCACCCCGCTCATGAGTTCCTCCTCCGTGCCCGATCCGCGCGCCACCGCCATCTCGAGCGGCATGCAGATGACCCTGGTGGCTGGTTTCCTGGGTTGGATGATGGATGGCTACGAGCAGGCGATCTTCCCGCTGCTGGCCAGCCCGGCGCTGAAGAGCATGGTGCCGGCCGAAGTCGTCGCGTCTGGTCCGGCCGCGGTCAACGGATGGGTCGGCGGTTGGATGGGCTGGATCACGGCTTCTTTCCTGGTAGGCGCTGCTTTCGGGGGCGCCGCGTTTGGTTGGCTGGGCGATCGGATCGGCCGCGTGCGGGCGATGTCCTTGAGCATTTTGTTCTATTCTCTCTTCAGTGGCGTTTGCTACTTCGCCCAGGATCCTACGCACCTGATGGGGGCCCGTTTCCTCGCGGCGCTGGGGATGGGCGGTGAATGGGCGTTGGGCGTGGCCCTCGTGATGGAAGCTTGGCCCGAGCGGCATCGCTCCAAGATGGCCGCGGCCATCGGCATGGCGGCGAACTTGGGCATGGTGCTCGTGGGGTGCGTCGCCATCGCCTATCCGGCTTCGGCGGATTCGTGGCGCGTGCACTTCCTCATCGGCGCTTCGCCGGCCATCATCACCTTGCTGATCCGGTTCTTCGTGCCCGAATCCGAAAAGTGGAAGCGCTCGGCCGAGCAGGCGGCCGCGAGCCCGCAACCCTCGAAGATCGGCGAAGTCTTTGGCGGAGAGTTTCTGCGGTCTACCGTGGGCGGCATCCTCATGGTCTCTGTTGTCTTCGTTGGCACCTGGGGCGCCGTGCAGTGGATCCCGCTTTGGATCACCGAACTCGCCGGCCCCCAGGTGCCGCAGGCCAAGGCCTATGCGATGGTCATCGTTTCCTTGGGCGCCTGTGTCGGCACGGTCTTGGCGCCGCTCGGGTTGGCCCGCTTGCCGCGTCGCTTAGGGTATCAGCTGCTTTGTGTGCTCGCTTGTGCTTCGACCGCTTGGATCTACCGTACGCCCGCCAGCTGGGATGGGCAGCTTCTGCTCGGCGTCTTTCCGGCCTATCTCGCCTTGAAGATCTTCGTGCTGGGCATGGCCGCGACGGCCTTCTTCGGCTTCATGCCGTTGTACCTGCCCGAGCTTTTCCCGACCCGCGTGCGCGCCACGGGGCAGGGCATCTGCTACAACACTGGCCGCTTGGTCGCCGTGCCCTTTGTCCTGCTGAGCGGCAAACTCGTTGAGTGGCTGGGCGGCTACCAGCATGCGGCCGCCGCCATCACCTTGGTCTATCTGGCCGGGCTCGGTATCGCTTATTTCGGGCGCGAAACGTCCGGTCAAGCGTTGCAGGACTGACCCATGGCCACGAACCCGCATGATGTCCGCATCCGTGCGGCGCGTTGGTACGCCTTGCCGGTCAAGACGCGCGTGCCGCTGAAGTTCGGGCGCGATACGCTGACCGAAGTCGTCTGCGCGCGCGTGTGCCTCACGGTCTCACGGGCTGATGGCACCCGGGCCGAGGGTTGGGGCGAGACGCCGCTGAGTGTCCAGTGGGTCTGGCCCTCGCCCTTATCCTACGCCGTGCGCCTCGCGGCTCTGCAGGATTTCTGCGATCTGCTCGCCGAGGCCTATGCCCAGTTTCCGGCCCGTGGGCATGCGATGGAAATCGGCCACGATTTCCTAGAGGCTGTCCTGCCGGCCTTATTGAAGAGTTTCAACGAGACGCTCCCACGCGGCGTGCGGATTCCGCAGCTCGCCGCCTTGGTCTGCGCCTCGGCCTTTGATCTGGCGCTGCACGACGCCTACGGGGTCGCGAACGAGGTGCCGACCTACGAGACTTACCGTCGGCCGTGGATGAACCATGACCTCGCGGCTTTCTTGCAGCCCGCCACCGACGCGCCGGAGGTTTCCTTCGTGGGCCGCTTCCCCGCCGATTACTTCCGCGCCCCGGCTACGACCGACGCATTGGCCTGGCACTTGGTCGGCGGGTTGGATTACCTGACCGTGGCTGAAGCCGGAGAGCACCTCGTGGCCGATGGCTACCCGAGCAGCCTCGACGAGTGGATCCGCCGCGATGGCCTCAAGGCTCTGAAGGTCAAGCTGCGGGGCGATGACGCCGCATGGGATTTCGAGCGCCTGCGCCGCGTGGCGGAGATCGGCCTGGCCGGGGGCGTCGAGCTCTTCACGGCGGACTTCAATTGCACGGTCACCGACCCCGCCTACGTGAACGGCGTGCTCGATCGCGTGCGGGACGAATTGCCTGAGTTGTGGCGCCGCTTGAGCTACGTCGAGCAGCCGTTCCCTTACGAACTCGAGGAACATCGCATCGACGTTCACTCGGTCAGCACCCGTTGTCCGCTCTTCCTCGACGAAAGCGCGCACGACTGGCGCTTGGTCCGCTTGGGACGTGAACTCGGTTGGACGGGCGTAGCGCTCAAGACCTGCAAGACCCAGACCGGTGCCTTGCTCAGCCTCTGCTGGGCGCAGGCGCACGGCATGCAGCTGATGGTGCAGGACCTGACGAACCCGATGCTGGCGCAAGTCACGCACGTGCTCTTGGGCCTGCACGCCCCGACGATCGCGGGCGTCGAGACGAACGGGATGCAGTTCTATCCCGCGGCCTCGGCGCCGGAAGCCCGGGTCCATCCTGGCCTGTATGCGCGCCGGGGTGGGCGGGTTTCGGCGGCGAGCGTGGCTGGACCCGGTTTTGGTTATCGCCTCACGGAAATCGCCCGGACCTTGCCGGCGCCGCGCGTCTCTTTCCCGGCCTGATTCAATCGGCTTGCGGGCGGGCAGGGGGTCGCCCTTATGCTATCTCTCTTATTACCCCCATGACCTCCCGCCTGCTCCTCCTCCTCGCCTTGGCCAGCTCGGCTTTGGCGGCCGACGCCCCTAAGCGTAAGATTCTCTTCTTCACGAAGTCCTCGGGCTACGAACACGAAGTCATTTCCTACAAGAAGGGCGCCCCGAGCTTCGCCGAGAAGCAGCTGACCGAACTCGGCAAGGAGAACAATTGGGAGTTCGTCTTCTCCAAGGATGGTTCGAAGTTCTCGCCTGAGTACCTCGCGCAGTTCGACACCGTGATGTTCTACACCACCGGCGACCTCTGTTCCGAAGGCACCGACAAGAACCCGCCGATGACCCTCGCCGGCAAGCAGGCGCTCTTTGATTTCGTCAAGTCGGGCAAGGGCTTCGTCGGCACGCACTCCGCGGCCGACACCTTCCATACCGACAATGAGTCGCAGAAGGGCCCCGAGCGCTTCAAGAACCACGGCGACAAGGCCGACAGCTATGTCTGCTTCCTCGGCGCCGAGTTCATCCGCCACGGCAAGCAGCAGGCCGGCGTCAACAAGGTCATCGACCCGACCTTCCCGGGCTTCGCCAAGGTCGGCGACTCCTTCTCCTTCGTCGAAGAGTGGTACACGCTCAAGGACTTCCGTCCGGAGATCCACGTGCTGACGACCTTCAATGACCCGGCTCTCGAGGGCGACGACTACAAGCGTCCGGCCTACCCGAACTGCTGGGCCCGGAATGAAGGCAAGGGCCGCGTCTTCTACACCGCCATGGGGCACCGCGAAGACGTCTGGACCAACCCGACCTTCCGGCAGATCCTCGTCGGTGGCCTCTCCTGGGCCAATGGCGACGCCAAGGCTCCGGACATGTCCGCCAACCTCCTGAAGGTCGCTCCGGGCGCGATGACGAACCAGCCTTACACCGCCTCGGCTCCGGCCAAGACGGCGCCGAAGAAGGCCGACGCCAAGAAATAAGCCTTAAAGAAGGCGGGTCCAGCGGCCCGCCTTCTCTCTTTTCCGCCATGTCCACCGCCCCCGCCGAAGCGACCAAGCTGAGCGAGCTCACCGAGCAGCAGAAGAAGTCCGGTTTCGCCGCGTGGCTGGGCTGGTTCTTCGATGGGCTGGACCTGCATCTCTACACGTTGGTCGCGACGGTCTTCGTCGCGCAGCTGTTGGCGACGCCTGAGAAGCATCCGGATGTCGCCCGTTACGGCTCGGTGATCCAAGCAGCCTTCCTGCTGGGCTGGGCCTTGGGCGGCGCTTTCTTTGGGGTGATCGGGGACCGCCTCGGTCGGAGCCGCACGCTCGTGCTGACCATCCTGACCTACGCGCTGTTCACGGGCTTGGCATTCTTTGCGCAGACCTGGTGGCAGTTGATGATCTTCCGCTTCCTGGCGGCGCTCGGCATCGGCGGCGAGTGGGCGGTCGGCGCGTCCTTGCTGTCGGAGACCTGGCCGAAGAAATGGCGCCCATGGATCGCCGCGTTCCTCCAGTGCGCGGTCAACTTCGGGATCCTCTTCGCGATCTTCTCGGTGGAAGGGTTGCGGCTCATTCCGGGCTATGAGCCCCGCTGGGTCTTCCTCATCGGCGTGCTGCCCGCTTTCGTGACCTTGTGGATTCGCAAGCATGTCCCTGAAACCGAAGAGTGGTCGGCGGCCCAGCAAGGCGCCGCCACTCCCCGTGTCGCCGACCTGTTCGCGCCCGGGCTGCGCCGGACCACGCTGCTGGCCTTGGGGCTTTGTGCGATCTCCCTGACCGGCCATTGGACTTTCATGTTCTGGCAGCAGGCGTTCATCCGGAATCACCCCGCGGTGGCCGTCGCCGACCAGCCGCACGTGACTTCGGTCGCGCTGTTCTGCGTCATCTTCGCGTCGGTCTTCGGCAACTTCGCCTCGGGTCTATGTGCATGGCTGTTCGGGTACCGCCGTACGCTGGTCGGCTTCTTCGCCGCCTATTTCCTCTTCATGTTCACGGCCTTCGCGGCTCCCTGGAGCCTCTCTACGACGTACATTCTCTTCGCTGCGGTAGGCTTCACCCAAGGCGTCTTCGGCCTGTTCACGATGTGCCTCCCGCCGCTCTTCCCGACGTTGATGCGGACCACGGGCGCGGGTTTTTGCTATAATTTCGGCCGTGTCTTCGCCGCGGGCGGGACGGTTTTCTTCGGGCTCTTCGCTAAGGTTGGGGACTTCAGCCAGTGTCTTTTCTATGCCTCCTTCCTCTTCGTGCCCGCGGCCATCCTGGCCCTGTGGTTGCCGGAGCCGGAATAGCCGCTGGGCGAGGTTGGGCTTGTTTTCCAGGGCGTTCGTCCTAGGATGGAGGCGTGACGCTGAAACAAAAAGTTAGGTTGTTCGTCAAAATTCAGGCTGCCACTTTCGCCATCGGCTTGGCGTTCATCATCCGCGACAAGGCGGAGCATGGCACCACGTTGCAGCTGCTCTTCGACAACGTACGGCAAGCCTTGTTGGGGAGCGACGAGTATCCACCTCGGACGGGCTGGCTCTTCTTGCTGCCGCTGTTCGGCACTTTCCTGTATTTCATCCGCACCGACCGTCGGCCGCGCCATTTGAAGGAAGTCGTCTTCAAGTGGAGCATCTTGTTCTTGGTCATGGAATTCACGACCGAATGGACCAAGTACGGTTGGGGGCAGGCGACGACGGATTTCCCGGTGATGCTGGTGCGCTATGCCGCTGGGGGCGCCTTAGCCGCCGCGGTCTGGTGGCTGATCGAACGCTCCCCCCGCACGCATCCTGATTCCTTCTACAAGCCACACGGCCACGGGCATGGTCACCATCACGCCCATGGGCACCATGGCCGCGGGCATGGACATGGGCACGACCAGGAGACGGAGGCGACCCCGGCTAAGCGGGGTCACTGAAGGGGTTACTTTTGGCCGAGGCCGCAGATGGCCTTGAATTCCGCCGCGGTCACCGGCGTCACCGAGAGGCGGTTGCCGGGGCGCAGGATGAGCATCTCGGCCAGCGCTGGGCAGGCCCGAAGGTCGGGCAGGGCGACGGGCTTCTTGAAGGCCTGATGGTAGGCCACTTCGACGCAGCTCCAGCGCGGGTCAGACCGCTGGGACTTCGGGTCGTAGTAATCCGACTTCGCGTCGAATTGGGTCGGGTCGGTAAACGCGGCTTGGGAGATCTTCGCGACGCCGACGATGCCTGGTTCAGCGCAATTCGAGTGGTAGAAAAGGACGAGGTCACCGACCGCGGCGGCGCGCAGGAAGTTGCGGGCTTGGTAGTTGCGTACGCCGGTCCAAGGCTCGGTCTTCCGGGTACGGAGCTGCTCGAAGGAGAACTCATCGGGTTCGGACTTCATCAACCAGTAGCGCATGCGGTGACGGTGGTGGTCGGGCCGTCTTTGACAAGCGTCTTGGCGACCTAAACCTTGCCCTCGGAAGGTGGGTGGCCCTAATGGGCGCATGCGCCTGTTGGATTCCCATTGCCATCCGATCACCGCCGTCCGCGCGGGGACGTTAGGGCCATGGCTGGAGCAGGTGAGGGCGGCGGGAGTCGAGGGCGTGGTGGCCATTGGCACCGACCTCGATGACTGGGCCGACTACCGTCGGCTGGCTCAGGAGCATCCTGGCTTCTTCCGGCATACGGTTGGCCTGCACCCTTGTCATGTGACTGAAGCGTGGGAAGACGCCGTCATGGCGCTGGCGCCGTTCTTCGCGGACGTCGTCGCCCCGGCCGCCTTGGGCGAGATCGGCCTGGACTATTTTCGCCTGCCCGCGGACGCCGCCGAGGCCTCGCAGGTCAAGGCTTGGCAGCAGGCGGCGTTCCGGCGGCAACTGGCCTTGGCTTATCAGTTCGATTGCCCGGTCGTCATCCATTCGCGCCACGCCTTCGCGGATTCCGTGCAACTCATCGACGAGAGCGGCGTCGATTGGCGGAAGGTCGTCTTCCACTGTTTCGTCGAGGGGCCGGACGCCGTGCGCGAGGTCAACCGCCGTGGTGGACGGGCATCCTTTACCGGCATCATCACCTACAAGAATGCGGACGAGATCCGGGCCGCCCTCAAGGCGCAGGGCCTCTCTCGTCTGATGCTCGAGACCGACGCGCCGTACTTGGCGCCGCTCTCGGTCCGCGGGAAGGAGAACACGCCGGCCTACCTGCCCGAAATCGCCGCCAAGGCCGCGGAGCTGTTGGGGCTGCCGGTGGATGAAGTCGCCGAAGTGGCGACCCGCAACGCGCGGCAGTTCTTCGGGTTTCCGGGCTGAGTCCGTGGCACAGGATTGTCACGCAACCGCCATGCTAAGCGCTCGTTCGTCATTTACGATGCGAACCGATGACAACGGCAAGGCATGGGGCGAATGTGGCGGATCTGCGCGCGGCGCTGGGTCCCTTAGGCTGGTCGGCGCCGGTCTTGGACCGGTTCTTTAAGGCGAAGGAGTTCGACGATTTCCTGGCCGGCATCTTGGCCTCGGGGCGCCCCGATTTCTTCGCCTGCGCCAAGGAAGAAGGCCGCTTGGCCTCCACCTGGGACGATGCGTGCCTAGCGCGGATTCCTCGCCAAGGCCCGTTGGTCGTCATGGCGAACCATCCGCATGGCCTTGCGGATGGAATTGTCGCGATGGATTTCCTCCTGCGCGCCCGCCCAGATGCGCTCGTCGTCGGTAACAAGTGGCTCGCTCAGATTCCTGGAATCCGCCCCTGGCTCATCGAGGTCAACCCTTTCGACCCCGCGCAGGCCGACTTGGCCAACGTGGCTGGCACGCGCCGGATCCTGAGCCACCTCAAGGCCGGTGGCTGTATCCTGACCTTCCCCGCCGGCGAGGTCTCCAACCTCAGCCTCAAGCACCGCGCGGTGCGCGACCCCGTCTGGTCGCCGCAGGTCGTCCGCCTCGCCCGACGGGCCGATGCGGCCATCGTTCCGATGCACCTCTCCGGCGGCAACTCCCGCTTGTTCCACTCGCTCGGGCTCCTGCATGCGAAGATCCGGACGATCATGTTGCTGCGCGAATTCCTGTCGCACCGTGGCAAGGTCATCCATCTCCGCACCGCCAAGGCGGTGACCCCGGCGCAGTTGGCCGACCATCCCGACGACGAGGAAGCCACGAGCTTCCTGCGCCTGCGTTGCGAACTCCTGGCTAACCGCGAGACCAAGGATGACATTGCGGAACGGAAGAAGCAGACCACCGACTGGGCGCCGTTGATCCCGCCGGTCAAGCCGGCCTTGGTCCGCGCCGAGCTGGAGAGCCTGCCGCCCGCCGATTGCCTGCTCACCAGCGGGAACTTCAAGGTCTACCGCTTCCTCGGCTCGGAATTGCCGCATACCCTCAAGGAAATCGGGCGCCTGCGCGAACTCACGTTCCGCTCGGTCTCCGAGGGCTCGGGGAACGAGTGCGACCTCGATCCCTTCGACGCTTGGTATGACCAGCTCATCCTGTGGGACGACCAGGCCAGCCAGATCGTCGGCGGCTATCGCCTCGGCCCCACCGACCGCATCCTGCCGTCGAAGGGGAAGCACGGCATGTACACCTCGACGCTCTTCGACTTCAAGGGCGACTTCTTCCGGCGGATGGATCCCGCCTTGGAGATGGGCCGTTCGTTCA
>RFQN01000380.1 GCA_009924965.1 Verrucomicrobiota bacterium | reverse complement strand
TCGACTTCGATGCGCAAGGCAAACTCTTCGGCGTCGAGTTCACGCCCGCCAACCAGGTCTTCGAAGTCCTCGACGGCAAGATCCATGCCATCGCCGGCGTCCGCTGGAACAGCGGCCCCAAGGGCGCACAACCACCGGCCCCGGCTAAGGCCAAGGACCTCGCACCGGCCGTCTTCAACGGCATGCATGACATCGCCGTCGCTCCCGATGGTTCGCTCTACGTCGCCGACACCTTCCAGAACCGCATCGTCCGCCTCGACCCCAAGACCCACGCGGCCACGACGTTCGCCGGCACGGGCGAGGTGGGCTTCGCCGGCGACGGCGGTCCCGCGGCGCAGGCCAAGTTCAACAGCCCCTTCTGCTGCTCGCTGTCGCCGGACGGCAAGTCCATGGTCATCGCCGACCTCGGGAACTCGCGCGTCCGCCGCATCGACCTCGCGACGCAGCGCATTGAGACCATCGCCGGCAATGGCAAGCGCGGTATCGCCGACGCCGGCTCGCCCGCGTTGACCTCGCCCCTCAACGGCCCGCGCGCGGCCTGCGTGGCGAAGGACGGCACCGTCTACATCGTGCAGCGCGAAGGCAACTCCTTGGTCGCGCTGAAGGACGGCAAACTGCAGACCGTGGTGAACGTTGCCGGCAAGAAAGGCAGCGCGGGCGACCACGGCCCGGCGGCCGAAGCCCAGCTCAACGGGCCGAAATACGTCTGCATGGACGGCAAGGGTCGCGTGCTCATCCTCGATACCGAGAACCACGCCATCCGTGCCTACGACCCGACGAAGCAGACCCTGGAAACCGTGGTCGGCACGCTCGGCAAAGCCGGCGCGAAGATCGCCGCCGACTGGGCTGGCACGCAGCTCAAGCGCCCACACGGCGCCCGCCTCGGCCCGGACGGCAAGCTCTACGTCACCGACAGCGAAAACGGGCGGATCCTCGTTGGCGTCGCCCCGTAAGCGCAAGCTCGCGACCTTCAGCACTTGCCAGCGTCTTCGTCATCCTCTGACCTAAGCGGGTGAACGCATTTCGCTTAGTTGCCTCCCTGCTCGTCCTGACCGGTGTCACGCTGGCGGCCAGCGAACCAATCAAGGCCATCAGTGGCGATGACCTTCGCGAACCCCACGGGCTGGCGTTCGACGCCCACGGCGCGATGTATGGCGTGGAATCCGTGCGGACCAATCGAATCTTCAAGCTGCAAGGCAACCACCTCGAGTTCATCTCCGGCGTCCGCTGGGACAGCGCCCCCAAGGGCCAAGAGCCGCCTGCGCCCGCCAAGGCCTTGGACCTTGCTCCCGCCCTATACCACGGCCCGGCGGACATCGCCGTCGCCCCTGATGGCTCGCTCTACGTC
>RFQN01000379.1 GCA_009924965.1 Verrucomicrobiota bacterium | reverse complement strand
CCGCCCCATCCTCGCAGCCGCGCCGCGTTCGGCCGCCGGACTGAAACTCGACCCCGCCCGCAACGTCTTCCCGGATTCCTTCCCCGCCGCCCAACGCCAGCAGTTCGCCTGGGCCCGCGTCGCCCGAGAAGTCCAGGAGATGAATGAAATGGACCATGAACGCTTCGCCGCGGCCTTGCGCTCCTGGGCTGAAGTGCCGGCCAACAAAGCCCTGCTCGAGAAGGTCCAACAGCTCAACAAGGACTTCCCGACGTTATCCCCCGAGGCGCAGGAAGCCCAGTTGCCCCTGGCGGAAACGCTCTACGAAGAAGGCCTGACCTCCCTGCGCCGCCAGTATGCAGAAACGCCGGCCGGCACGCCCGGCCAGAAGTAATCACGCCTGGGCGTAGGCGGCCAGGACGTCGCGGAACCCGCTGAGCGCCGTCTGGATCCGCGCGAAGCCCGCGTGCCTCGCACCCGTCGCTTGGTCCATGTATAGGTCGCGCCGCACTTCGACCATCAGCGCCTGCACCCGCGCGTCCCGCCCCCAAAAGCGGGTCGGCACGAACGCGCCGCTGAATGGCTCATCGACACCGACGGCGAAGCCCTGCGCCACGAAATAGGCGCGGGCCAGTTCGCGCAAGGCCGGCGGCGTATGGAACGCATCGGTCCCAAGGCCGATCTCCGGCTGCGAGGCCTCGGTCCGTTGCGTCGGCAACGGCTCCGTCGGGTAGCTATGGGCATCCAGCACCACGCACCGGCCGTGCGCCGCCAAGGCCTGGGCGACGGCGGCTTCGCAGGCGCGATGGTGCGGGTCGTAATAGGTTTTCAATAACACCTCGCGGCGCGCGGGAGCGGCCGCGCGCAACGCCTGCCCGCGCGTACCCCGGACATAGACCGCGCCCATGCCGACCTGGGCGCAGGGCTCATGCGCATCGACACGGAAGCGCTCGACGTCGACCACCAGGCGCGAGACCGGCGCGAGCCAGACTTGGCCGCTCGGCCAGCCCAACCCGAACAACTCGTCGGTATAGCGATCCTCCAAGCGGAGCTGCTCCCCCGCCAACTCCGCCGGACTGACCAGGAAATCAGCTCGACAGGACTCCGGCAGCAGAGAGGAAGCATGGGGCAAATGCAGGAAAAGCGGGATAGCCATGCGAATAGCCTACCTTAATTAAGACTTAAGTCATTGGCAGACAGTGTCATAAAACTAATAATTAAGTGAAACAACCCCACCTGCATGGGGGTTAAATAAGTGAACCCAATACTACCCATGAAACTCAAATTCCCCCTCCTCCTCGCCCTGATCGCCGCTGCCGGCCTCGTGGCTGCCGACGCCCCTGCTGGCGACGCCAAGAAGCCTGACGCCC
>RFQN01000378.1 GCA_009924965.1 Verrucomicrobiota bacterium | reverse complement strand
AGCCGGCGGCTTGGCGGCGGTCTACCGCGGCCTTAAGGACGGCGACTCAACGAACACCGACAAGAACGAAGCCAAGTTCCTCGAGCGCGTCGACGCGACGGTGGACTTCGACTTCGGCAACAAGGCCCCGGCGGCGGGCGCCCGCGCCGAGCAGTTCAAGATCAACTGGACCGGTTCGCTGCTGGTGCCGGATACGGGCGAGTACGACTTCCGCGTCACCACCCCCAACGGCGTCCGCGTCTACGTGAACGCCCCGGCCAACGGCTCCGAGAAGAACGCGCTGATCGACCTTTGGGTCAGCTCGGCGATGCTGCGCAGCGGCCAAGGCCAAGCGTTCCTGCTGGGCGGCCGGAGCTATCCCTTGAAGGTCGAGTTCTTCAAGTACAAGGACAAGACCGCTTCCATCAAACTGGAGTGGCGCCCGCCGGGCGGCGCTTGGACGGTGATCCCGGCCGAGAACCTTTCGCCTAAGGGCTCGTCCTCGGTCGACGTCGTCACCGTGCCTTTGCCGCCGGACGACGCCAGCATGGGCTACGAGCGCGGCGTGTCGGTCTCCCGCGAATGGACGGAAGCCGTCGCCAAGGGCGGCCTGCAGGCCGCCGCCTTGTTGGCGCCGCGGATGCACGAGTATGCCGGCACGACGGTCACGGCCCCGGACCGCGCGGAGAAGCTCAAGGCCTTCGCGCAGCGCTTCGCCCAGCTCGCCTATCGCCGCCCGCTCACGGCGGAGCAGCGCGCCGAACTCACCAAGCTTTTCACGGCGGAAGTCACGCCTGAGGTCGCGACCAAGCGGGCGATCCTGCATGTGCTTTCGTCGCCATACTTCCTGTATCCTGCCGCCGGCCCACAGGATGACTACGCCGTCGCCGCGCGCCTGGCGCTTGCGATGTGGGATTCGTTGCCCGACGAGCCGCTGCTGCAGGCCGCCGCCAAGGGTGCCCTGAAGACGCCCGAGCAAGTGCGCGCCCACGCCCAACGCATGCAGAAGGACCCGCGCGCCAAGGCGAAGATGCGCGACTTCCTCCATCATTGGCTCCACGTCGAGGAAGGTGCGGAGATCGCCAAGGACCAGACCGCTTATCCGGGTTTTGATCCCGGGGTGGTCATGGACCTGCGCACATCGCTGGACCTGTTCTCGGAGAGCGTCGTCTGGTCGGAAGCCTCCGACTACCGCCAGCTCCTGCTCAGCGATACGATCCTGATGAACGAACGTTTGGCCAAGTTCTACGGCCAGAAACTGCCGGAAGGCCATGGGTTCCGGCCGGTCAAGATGGATGCCGACCAGCGCGCCGGCGTGCTCACGCACCCGTATGTCCTCGCCACCTTCTCCTACACCAAGTCGACCTCGCCGATCCACCGC
>RFQN01000377.1 GCA_009924965.1 Verrucomicrobiota bacterium | reverse complement strand
CCTTGACGGCGTGGGTGACCAGGAATTCGGGGCGACGCTCGCGCATGGCGGCGGCGGTGCGGCGGTAGGCGGTGCCGACCCAACCGGTGTAGAACATGTAGGTCTTGTCCGTTTCCTTGGAACCGGTGAGGCGCACCTTGTCGGCGTTGATCACGATGACGTAGTCACCCGTGTCGACGTGGGGGGTGTAGGTGGGCTTGTGGCGGCCGCGGAGGACGTTGGCGATTTTGACGGCGAGACGGCCGAGGACCTGATCCTTGGCGTCGATGACGTACCAGGTCTTGTCCTTGAGCTGCACGTTCTTGGCTAGCGTGGTCTTCATAAAGAGGGAAAGCGGGAACATGAGAAAGCACCCCCCTCCGTCAACACCCGAATATGGGTTTTCGGGGGAAAGTGCCCCCGAGGGGTGCTTCGGGGCTAAAAACAAGAAAGGCGCGGCCGAAGCCGCGCCTTTCGGGCGAAAATCCTAAGCGCGGGGCTTAGAACTTGAAGTTGGCGTAAGCCTTGAGCCAGAGGCTCGAACCAGCGGTCTTGGCCTGGCCGTCGGTGTTGTAGGCGTAGTTCAGACCCAGACCCACCTTGGCACCGGTACCGATGGTACGGGTCACGTCGGCGGAAGCACCGAGGTAGAGGTAGGAGTTGGCGACGTCGTAGGAGGTAGCCTTGGCGTCAGCGAGACCGAGGTAGACCTTGGTTTCGAGGTCGAAGCCGGGGACGCCGAGGTTCTTGCCTTCGAAGTCCTTGGAGGCAGCCATCACGAAGTTGGTCTGCTTGAGGTCGGTGTTGTAGTAGAGGAAGGCGGAGGCCTTGACGAAGGAGCCGGGCTTCTGGACGACGCCGACGTAGAACTCGCGGCTGTTGGCGATGCGGGTGAAACCAGCGCTGGACAGGGTCTGGCCGGCGGCGCCGACGCTGTTGGTGCGGGACACGCCGAAGTCGATCGTGCCGACGCCATTGAGGTCGGTGCGGCCGCCGATGTTGAGCGTACGCTCAAAGCTGTCGGCGCTGTAGTAGCTGACGTAAGCGGAGACGCCGGCGTAGCCCGGGACGGCGGATTCGACGGTGACGGTGGACTGGATCAGGCCATCGGTGGTGGAACGCTCCTTGCCGCGGAAGACGTTCTTGCCGCTCCACGAAGCGCTGCCGCGCAGGGAGAGGTCGGTGGCCGAGGCGGCGACGGGCGCCGGAGCGGGGCTCTGGGCGTTGACGCCGGCGACGAAGACGGACAGGGACAGGGCGATGAGGGCGTGCTTCATGGAAGTGGTGTTTAGGCCTTTATTTCCGCCCAAAAACAACCCGTTGGCAAGCCCCAAGGGGCCGCCAACGGCGAGGCGCGGACGATGCGGCGTGACGCGACGGTCACATCGACGCGATGATCG
>RFQN01000376.1 GCA_009924965.1 Verrucomicrobiota bacterium | reverse complement strand
CACCCTCTACACATTCGGGCTTCTGCTCGCCGCCGCGTATGCGGCGTCGTATGCGTGGCTGATACGCGAAGGGCGCCGGGCGGGCATGAATCCGGACACGCTCGGATCGCTCGGCGTATGGGCCATCATCGGCGCCATCGGTTACCATTTCTGGCAAGAAGCCAAGCGCGAGGAGCTCGGCCAAGCCTACGTGGCATGCCAAGACGAAGCCGC
The DNA here is from genome assembly GCA_009924965.1 of Verrucomicrobiota bacterium. Taxonomy (GTDB): domain Bacteria; phylum Verrucomicrobiota; class Verrucomicrobiia; order Opitutales; family UBA953; genus UBA953. The sequence continues at coordinate 1,190 of RFQN01000376.1, read as the reverse complement.
CCGCCGCGCCTTCGCCGCCGCCCACCCGGGCGAACCCCTCGCCGCCGTCGCCCTCCTCGAAGTGGCCGACGACCTCCGCCGCGCCAACAAGCTCGAAGAAGCCGCCAAGGCCTATGAAGCCGCCGGTCAGTCCGTCGTCGGCGAATCCAAGGCCGTGAAGGCCATCGCCACCCGCGCCCGCCTCTACGGCGCCCTCACCCGCCAGGAACTCGGCCAAGCCAACGCCGAAGCCGGCATCGTCGCCGTGGCCGAAGACAACGCCGCCCCGGACACCCTGCGTGGCTACGCCATGTACGTGCTCGCCAACCTCGCCCTCACCAAGGGTGACAGCGCCGCCGCCGCCAAGTGGGTCAACCTCATGGACAAGCGCCTCAAGCCCAACCATGTCTGGGCTTCCGACAAGAGCTGGCTCGTCCGTTCCGAACCTTCGCTGCTCACCCCGGTGAGCGCTCCGCCCGCGCCCCCCGCGGGCAAGTAAGGCCTAATGAGCGACGTCGCGCCGCAGCCGGAGGCCGCCGTGGCGGCTGAACGCCTGACCAAGCGCTACGGTTCGCTGACGGCCATCGAAGACCTGACGTTCTCCGTCGCCCCAGGCGAGGTCGTCGGCTTCCTCGGCCCCAATGGCGCCGGCAAGTCTACCACCATGCGGATCCTCTCCGGCACGATGGCAGGCACCTCCGGCCGCGCCTCCATCTGGGGCGTATCCGTCGCGCTGCAGCCGGCCGAAGCCAAGCGCCACATGGCGTACATGCCGGAGAACAACCCGTTGCCGGACGACCTGCGCGTCGAGGAATACCTGCGCCTGCGCGCCCGTCTCAAGGACGTCGACGTCGGCCAGGTCGACGCGCGCGTGAACCGCGTGATGGAAGACTGCGACCTGGTGCGGCGTGCCTCCGGTCGCCTGATTGGCCAGCTTTCCAAAGGCTTCCGCCAACGCGTCGGCATCGCCGATGCGCTCTTGGCCCAGCCGAAAGTCGTCATCCTCGACGAACCCACCATCGGCCTGGACCCGCATCAGATCCTCGGCATCCGCGACCTGATCCGCTCGCTCCGCGGGCAGATGGCCGTGCTGATCTCGAGCCACATCCTGCACGAAGTGGAACAGGTCTGCGACAAGGTCGTGATCATCAACCGCGGGCGCCTCGTGGCCCAAGGCCGCACGGACGACCTCCGCCGCGAACTGCTCCCGC
>RFQN01000375.1 GCA_009924965.1 Verrucomicrobiota bacterium | reverse complement strand
TCCGCCAAGGCCAGCGCCTGACCACGATGACCTCGGGCCAGAAGTCCTTTCCGGTCGCGCCTTCGATCTTCCAATTCAAGCAGCACGGCCAAGCTGGGATGTGGTTCAGCGAAGTCATGCCGCACATGGCCGGCAAGTCAGACGAATGGTGCATGATCCGCTCGATGTTCACCGAGGCGATCAACCATGACCCGGCGATCACGTTCATGCAGACCGGTAGCCAGCTGGCCGGTCGCCCCTCCATCGGCTCCTGGGCCAGCTACGGCCTCGGCAGCGAGAACGACAACCTCCCGAACTACGTGGTGATGTCGTCCTTCGGCAGCGGCCGTCCCGACGACCAACCGCTCTACGACCGCCTCTGGGGCGCGGGCTTCCTGCCCTCGAAGCACCAAGGCGTGAAGCTCCGCAACAAGGGCGAACGCGTGCTCTACCTCAAGGACCCCGCCGGCATGAGCCGCGAGATCCGCCGCGAATCCCTCGATGAGATCGCCGCGCTCAACCAGCAGCGCCACGGCGTCCTCGGTGACCCCGAGATCCAGACCCGCATCGCCCAGTACGAGCTCGCCTTCCGCATGCAGACCAGCGTGCCGGACCTGATGGACTTCTCCAAGGAACCGCAGCACGTGCTCGACCTCTACGGTCCGGACGTGAAGCGCCCGGGTTCCTACGCCTCCAACTGCCTGCTGGCGCGCCGCCTCTGCGAACGCGACGTCCGGTTCGTCCAGCTCTTCCACATGGGCTGGGACCACCACGGCGGCCTACCGAACGCCCTCAAAGGCCAGTGCCGCGATACCGACCAGGCGACCGCGGGCCTGCTCACCGACCTCAAGCAGCGCGGCCTGCTCGACGACACCCTCATCGTCTGGGGCGGCGAGTTTGGACGCACCATCTACTCGCAAGGCGCCCTGACCGAGACCAACTACGGCCGTGACCACCATCCACGCTGCTTCACGGTCCTCATGGCCGGCGCGGGCGTCAAGAAAGGCTACGTCCACGGCCAGACCGACGACTTCTGCTACAACATCGTGAAGGACCCCGTGCATGTGCACGACCTGAACGCCACAATCCTGCACCTCATGGGCGTGGAGCACACCCGGCTGACCTACCGCTACCAAGGCCGCGACTTCCGCCTCACCGACATCCACGGCGAAGTCGTGAAGCCGCTCATGGCTTAGTCAGTCCCCTAAAGCCTTTCGTAGTCAAACAGTACCCTGTACTCTGTACTCTGTACTCTGTACTCTGTACTCTGTCTCGCCCAATCACTTCCCCATCTGCTCGCGGTACATCACCTTGAAGGGATTCTCGGCCGGGCCTTTGACGCCTTCGTTGACCATCATCGGGCGGACTTCTTTCCACCAAGCCTCGTGCTTCGCCGCCAGCTGCGCGACGACCTCGGGATGCTGCGCGG
>RFQN01000374.1 GCA_009924965.1 Verrucomicrobiota bacterium | reverse complement strand
ACGCCGAGAAGTCGCGTGGCTTCGGCGACCAGGCGCTGCTCGTGGGCTACGCGGTCGTCGGCGCGCTCGCGACGTTCGCCTGCCTCATGGCCAGCGCGCGCATCACGCGCTTCCTCGGCCAGACCGGCATCAACGTGATGACCCGCCTCATGGGCCTCGTCCTCGCCGCCATCGGCGTCGAGATCATGGCCGACGGCCTCGGCAAACTCTTCCCCGCCCTCGTCCGCTGAACGCTCAGCCCGTGTAATGCGGGAGGCGCCAGCTGAGGTCCGTCCAGGCCGCGGTCTTCCAAGCGTCCTTCGTGGCGAGTTCGCGCACGAGGATGTCCTCGGCGTGGACTTCGACGTAGAGGAAGGCCTGGGTGGGCCCGCCGAAGTGCGCGGCGTTGTCCGTGTTGAAGGTCGGGATGCCCGCCGGCAGCGGCTTGCCGGCGACGACTGGATCAGGCTTCGGCCCGCGCCACGCGAAGACGGCGCGTACATGGGTGTGGCCGTAGAAGATGCCGGCGATGCGGTACGGCTTGATGGCCTCATGGAAGGCCTGGACGTCCGCATAGTCCCACTCGTTCTTGAGGACGAGGTCGTCGGAGACCGGCAAGGCGTAGCGGGCGAAGTCCACGTGGTGCGAGATGACGACGGGCGCGCCGGACTTCCCGACGTGTTGGGCGAGGTAGGCGACGAGGAACTCGAGGCTGTCCATCGGGTCGTAGCGCCGCTTGCGGGTGACGGCCTTTACTTGCCCGACGGTGATGCCGAGGTTGATGAAGTGGACGCCGTTCACGACCCACGCGTAGTGGAGGCCGTTACTCGAGATCGCCTTAAGGTCCTTGCGCTGCTGGTTACGCGCGATGATGCCATCGAGGACGAGGCCTTTGCCATGCGGGCCGTCGTGATTGCCGTGGATTTCATACACGGGGCACTTGAGGCGACCGTCGCGCCCATCGAGCCCGTAGTCGGCCTGCCACTCCTTCCACTCGGTGGCCTGCATCTTGGCGATGACCGCGCCGTTCTTGTCGCCGCTGTCGATGCAATCGCCGACGTGGATGACCTGGCTGAGCGGCAAGACCTTGCCGCCGCCGAGCGACGCCGGGAGCTCCGAGCCCGGGAGACGGTTGAGCTGGTCGATCAACGCGGAGGTCGTCGCGCGCGAAACAGGCTGCAGCGCCGACGGATCGTCCTTGTCGGCGAAATAGTGCGTGTCGCCGACGACGGCAAACGCGGTGGGCGTGAAGGCCGGCTGGGCGGCGGCCGCTAGACGGGCCGAGACGCCCGGAACAGCGGCGAGAGACGCGGCCGCACCGAGCTTCAGGAAGGACCTGCGGGGTAGCATGCAGGGTTTCTAGGTACGCCCTTCCAGACCTCAAACCCATATCTCAGCGGAACCGCGGTGGACAGGCGGGGTCGGACGGCTTA
>RFQN01000373.1 GCA_009924965.1 Verrucomicrobiota bacterium | reverse complement strand
CTAATAGTATAGCTGACACCCGGAGTGATGGCAGTGATCACCGAGCCGGACGGAATCCCCGTTCCAGAGACAATCTGTCCCACAACGAGCCCCGTGGTGCTGGCCGTAGTAATAATAGCGGTACCCGTGGTACCCCCCGTGACGGCATTGGTGACTACCCCTGCAGAGAAGAGAGAGGTCGGCGCCGCCAGGGTGACCGTACCCGAAATCGCCAAAGGAGCCGAACCCGTGAAGCCCACGGAGCCGCTGATCGTCGTCGCGTTCGCGAGCGTGAGCGAGCTCGTCGCGTCCAGCAAACCGCCGGTCATCGTCAACGCACCGGTACCGAGCGCAGCGTTGTTGCCGACGGCCAACGTGCCGGCGGAGACATTGGCGCCACCCGTGAAGGTGTTCGCGCCCGAGAGCGTGAGCGTGCGTGCGGCGTTCAGCGGCGTGAGCCAGGACGATTGCGTCAGCGTGTCAGAGCCGGACAGGATGCCGGTGATGGTACCGAAGCTACCGGCGCCGAGCAGCGAAGTGGAGAGGTTGGTCGAACCGCCCGTCGCGGCGAGCGTACCACCAAAGAGGTTCACCGTGTTGGTGACCGTCTGAGTCGTCAGGTCGAGCGTACCCGTGGAGGCGACGAGGATCGCGCCCGTGCCGAAGGCCGTCGCGCTGCCCGCGGACAAGGTGCCTTGGCGGACGGTCGTGCCGCCGGAGTAGGTGTTGCTGCCGCTGAGGATGACGGTGCCGAGGCCGGTCTTCGTGAAGGCGTTGCCGCTGACCACGCCGCTGAGCGTGAGCGTGCTGGCCGTCGCATTGAAGGCGCGGTTGCCGGTGCCGAGGGCGGCGTTGCCGGACAACGTGAGGGCATTGGTACCGAGGAACCTTGCGTCGGCCGAGAGCGTGAGCGCGTTGGCCAAGGTGAGGCCAGCCGCGGACGCGTCGAGCGAACCACCGGCGAAGGTGAGCGTGCCGGTGCCGAGCGCGGAGGCGTTGCCGACGGAGAGGCGACCGTCGACCAGCGACACGCCGCCGTCGAAGGTGTTGGCGTTCGAGACGACGAGGGCGCCCGTGCCGGTCTTGGTGAGGCCGAAGCCCGTGCCGGAGATGACGCCGCCGAGCGTGAGCGAAGTCGTCGCACCGTTGCCGAAGGTCTTGATCGCGGAGTTCGCACCGACGACCACGTTGGCGCCGGCCGCGGTGGCGAGGTTGAACGAACCACCGAAGGCGAAGTCGCCGTTGAGGTTGATCGCGCCGGTCGAGGTGAGCGTCTGCGCCGCGGTGACGTCGACGAGGCCGCCGTTCAGGTTGAGGGCACCGGTGCCGAGCGCCGCGGCGTTGCCGAGGATCAAGCGGCCACCGTTGACGGTCGTCGCGCCGGACGTGGTGTTCGCCCCGGAGAGGGTCAAGGAACCCGCGTTGAGGATCGTGCCGCCGGTGTAGCTGTTCGCGCCCGA
>RFQN01000372.1 GCA_009924965.1 Verrucomicrobiota bacterium | reverse complement strand
GGACCGAGGGGTGGGGTAAGGAGTGAGCAAAGCCGATGCCCTGAAAAGAGGAAAGCGGTAAACAGCGAGGGCCCGAGATTATTGGCCCGCCTGGGCCTATGCAGGCATGCTGGGCCCCGGTTGGCGGGGTCGTGCGACCTGATTAAGGCCTGACTAACGTCGGGCGCTTCGGGTCGAACTTCCAGCCGGGCATCAGGAACTGCATCGCGACGGCGTCATCGCGTGAACCCGACGGGAGCCGGAGGTAAAGTTGGTGCGCGGCTTCAAGCTGCGCCGGGTCGATCTCGATGCCCAAGCCGGGGCGCTGCGGGACGGCTACCTTGCCGCCCTTGATCTGCAGCGGCTCCTTCGTGAGGCGCTGGCCTTCTTGCCAGATCCAATGCGTGTCCATCGCGGTAACGTCGCCCGGGGCGGCGGCGCCGACGTGCGTGAACATCGCGAGCGAGATGTCGAAATGGTTGTTGGAGTGCGAGCCCCAGGTCAGGCCGCGGTCCGCGCAGACCTGCGCGACTTGCACGGAGCCCTGCATCGTCCAGAAGTGCGGGTCGGCGAGCGGGATATCGACGGCTTCCAGTTTGAGCGCGTGTTCCAGCTGGCGCCAATCGGTCGCGACCATGTTGGTGGCGGTCCGCAAGCCGGTGGCCTTCTTGAATTCCGCCATGATCTCACGGCCCGAGAACCCGGCTTCGGCGCCGCACGGGTCTTCGGCGTAGGCGAGCACGCCCTGGAGGTTACGACACACCTCGACGGCTTCCTTCAGCAACCAAGCGCCGTTCGGGTCGAGCGTGATGCGGGCTTGCGGGAAGCGGGTGGCGAGGGCGCGCACGGCCTCGACTTCGCGGGCGGCGCTGAGGACGCCGCCCTTGAGCTTGAAGTCCTGGAAGCCGAAGCGCTCTTGGGCGGCTTCAGCCTGGCGGACGATGCTCTCAGGGGTCAGGGCTTCCTCGTTGCGCAGGCGATGCCACGCCTGTGGCGAGGAGGCTTCGTCGCGGTAGCCGAGGGTGGTCTTGCGGCGGTCGCCGATGAAGAAGAGGTAGCCGAGCATCTCGACTTCAGAGCGCTGTTGGCCTTTGCCGAGCAACGCTGCGACCGGTTTCTGCTGGAACTGCCCGAGCAGGTCGAGGAGGGCGGATTCGATCGCCGTGACGGCGTGGATGGTCACGCGGAGGTCGAACGTCTGGAGCCCGCGGCCGCCAGCGTCGCGGTCGGAGAAGGCCGCGCTGACCTTGGCCAGCAGCGTGGCGTAGGCGTCGATCGGCTGGCCGAGCAGCAGCGGCCTCGCGTCCTCCACCGTCTGGCGGATCTTCTCGCCCCCGGGGACTTCGCCGAGGCCGGTGTGGCCGGCGTTGTCCGTGATCAGGACGATGTTGCGCGTGAAGCACGGGCCGTGCGCGCCGCTGAGGTTGAGCAGCATGCTGTCATGGCCGGCGACGGGCACC
>RFQN01000371.1 GCA_009924965.1 Verrucomicrobiota bacterium | reverse complement strand
CCCGAATCCCCCGCCAAAACCGCGGCGGAAGGGCTTTCTCCGACCCAGGCCCGCGCCGAGCTGGATCGCCTCCTGGACAAGATTTCGGCACAGGGTTTCGGCTCGCTCACGGAGAGCGAGAAACGCAAACTTGAAGAACTCAGCGCCCGCCTCCGCTGATTACCCCTATCATGCGCCTCCTTACCCCGTCCTTGCTGGTCCTCCTGTCGGCTGCCGCCTTCGGGCAGACGACCCCGAACTACACGACTACGGAGCTCATGCAGAACGAGACGCGGGCCACGGTCGCCCTGCTCGAGAAGCTGCACATCAGCAAGAAGGAGATGTCCTCGGTCGACACCAACGAGGTGATCAAGACGTACTTCGAAAGCCTCGACCCGGCCAAGATGTACTTCACGCAGAAGGAAGTCGACGAGTTCACCGCCCGTTACGGCAAGAGCCTCGACCTCTACCTCCAGCGCGGCAACCTGACGCCGGCCTTCGAGATCTACAAGGCGAACCAACCCGGCGTCTTCCCGACCGACCGCCGCAAGGGCAGCTGGCCGGCCAGCGACGCCGACGCCGACGACCTTTGGGCTCGCCGCCTTCGCCTCGACATCCTCTCCGAGCTGCTCGGCGAAGACAAGCAGGCCACCAAGGACGCCCCGAAGTCCAAGCCCACCCACGAGACGACCGCCCCGGTCATCACCCCGGAAAAGGTCAAGGAAGCCGTGGCCCGCCTGAAGAAGCGCTACGAGAAGGTCCGCGTGTACCTGACGTTCGACCCGCAGGAGGTCGAAGAGCTCTTCCTGAACGCGTACTCCACGCAGTACGACCCGCACTCCATCTTCTTCTCCCAGCAGTCGCTGGAGGAGTTCGAGATCGCGATGCGCAACTCGCTCTGCGGCATCGGCGCCACGCTGGCCGACGAGGACGGCTATTGCACCATCAAGGAAGTCCTCCCCGGCGGCCCGCTCGACCTTTCCGGACAAGTGAAGCCCGGCGACCGCATCATCAGGGCGCCCAAGGCGAGATGGAAGACATCGTCGGCATGCGCCTCTCGAAGGCCATCAGCCGCATCCGCGGCAAGCAGGGCACCTCCGTCCGCCTCCTCGTCGACCTCGCCGGCGGCGGCCGCAAGACGGTCGTCCTCAAGCGCGACCAGATCAAGCTCGTCGGGCAGATGGCTTCGGCGCGCTGCTTCGAAGCCCCGAACGGCAACGGCAACGTGAGCATCGGCGTCATCGACCTCCCCGCTTTCTACGGGAAGAATCCCGACGGCACGGGCTCCAGCCCCACCAAGGACGTCGAACAGCTCATCGAGAAGATGAAGAAGCTCGGCATCAAGGCCCTCATCATGGACCTCCGCAAGAATGGCGGCGGCCTGCTCACCGAGGCCGTCGACCTTTCCGGCCTATTCATCCCCAAGGGCTCCATCCTCCAGGTCCGCGACAGCCAAGGACG
>RFQN01000038.1 GCA_009924965.1 Verrucomicrobiota bacterium | reverse complement strand
GCTTTCTGCACCACGCTGTCCGGGCCGGAGCGCACCTTGCCCGCCAAGATCAGCGCCTGCGCCACGGAACGCGACGGGGCCAAGTGGAGCTTCAGCAGGAGCTCGTCGGCGCGGAGTCGTCCAGGCTTGGCCGCCATGGAATCAGTCGAGGAAACCCGTCAACGGGGAGGTCGGCTGCGCCGCGACGGAACCAGCCCCGAGGCCTGATTCACGGGCCAGACGGCCTGCCTGCACGGCCATGGCAAAGGCCTGGGCCATCGCCACGGGCTCGCCGGCGGAAGCAATGCCCGTGTTCACGAGAACCGCGTCGGCACCGAGCTCCATCGCCTCGGCGGCATGCGACGGCGCGCCCAGGCCGGCGTCGATGACGACGGGCACGCGGGCCTGTTCGATGATGATGCGGAGGAAATCGCGCGACAGCAGGCCGCGGTTCGTGCCGATAGGAGCGCCGAGCGGCATGACCGCAGCGGCACCGACTTCTTCCAGGCGCTTGGCGAGGACGGGGTCGGCGTGGATGTACGGTAAGACCGTGAAGCCCTTCTTCACCAGTTCACGGCAAGCCTCCAAGGTCTCAACCGGATCTGGCATGAGATACTTAGGATCCGGGTGGATCTCCAGCTTCAGCCAAGAAGTGCCCAGCGCCTCGCGGGCCAATTCCGCCGCGAAGATGGCCTCCTTGGCCGTACGCACGCCCGAGGTGTTCGGCAGGATCAGGTGCTTCTTCGGGTCGAGCGCGGACAGGATCCCGTCGTCCTTCGCGCCGAAGCGGACGCGCTTCACGGCGACGGTGACGACTTCCGCACCCGAAGCGTCGAGCACGGCGCGCAAGGCGGCGGCGGACGCGTACTTGCCCGTACCCGTGAAGAGACGGGAAGCAAACGTGCGATCGGCGATGCGGAGGAGGGACGACATCCGACTTCCGACAATCCGAGCCGCGGCCGAATTGTCCAGCCCGCGCACGCAAAACCTAGGCGGAAACCGCCGCCACTAAGGCCTGGGCAGCCGCCGTCGGGTCCGCCGCCAAGGCGATGGCACCGCTGACCGCGATGCCGTGGGCACCTTGGCGACGGAGCGCCGCGAAATCATCGGCCGTCACGCCGCCGATGGCGTAGCAAGGACAAGGCGCCGCCCCGGCGATGAGCGCAGACAGCGACTCCGGCGTATGGAGCGGGGCGAGCTGCGCCTTGCTGGCGGTCGCCCGTACCGGACCAACGCCGGCGTAATCCACCGCCGCGCCGCGCAGCCGCTCCAGGTGAGCCGGAAAATTCAAGGTCACCCCGACGACGGCATACGCCCCCAGGAGTTGGCGTGCCTCCGCGGGCGAGGGGTCGTTCGGCCCAAGGTGGACGCCATCGGCCTCCGCGGCCAAGGCGATGCGCGGGGAATCGTTGACGATGAACGTCGCGCCGTAGTCGCGGCAGAGCTCGGCGATGCGCGCGGCTTCCTCGATCGCGGCGGCCTCGGGCAACGTCTTCGTCCGGAACTGGATCCAGCGGACCCCGCCCTGCAACGCCGCCAGCGCTTGGTCGCGATGGCCGAGCGGCGACGCGTCGAGCGTGAGGAACTGCAGGCGCGGCAGGCCGGACATCAGTGCTTGCGCTTCAGCTTGCGCGCATCCTTGCCCGACCACGCGCGTTCGAGTTCCAGGAAGGCCTGCACAGGCTTATCGTGCTCCCAGACCGAGCCGATGAAGGCCATGCCGTCGAAGCCGAGGGCGCGCACGCGCGCGGCGTTCTGCGGCGTGATGCCGCCCAAGCCGTAGACCGGGCAACCGCCTTCGGCGCGCCAGCGTTCGACGATGACCTGGAATTCGCGGTGCGTGCGTTGCGGCACGTAGTCGCGCTTGGAGACGGACGGGAAGAGCGGGCTCAGGAACAAGTAGCGGCAGCCCTTCGGCGTGCTGCGCATCTCGTCATAGGAGTGGCACTTCATGCTGAGCGCGGCGGCCTTGGGCCAGCGCGGCGGGATGCGGTCGCCAGGCAGCATCTGGAACCCACCCAGCTTCCGGGCGAGCACGAGGTCGGGCTGTTCTTCGAGGACGATGCGGTTCCAGAAGACCTCCGGGACCTGCGACAGAAAGGCTTCGTACTGACGGACGTTCCAATCGCGGACCGACTGGACATGCAACCGACCCAAACCCGCGTCGAAGAGCTTCACGACCGTCTTCACGTCCCAAGCCGTGCGCGTGGGCGTGAAGAGGACGAGGTTGTCCGGCGCCGGGGTTTCGGGTTCGGATTTGAAGAGGCCTTGGATGAACTTCAGCATGAATTAACCGCCTTGCGCGGCGCGGATGACCAGGACTTGGGCGCCCGGAACAAGGATATGGGCCGACCAGCGGCTGCGGGGGACGACTTGGCCATCGACGGCGGCGGCCACGGCGGCCTCTTGGGCGCAGCCCAGCTCCTCGAGCAGGGCGGCGAGGGTCCCGGCGGCGGTTTCCCGGGGCTCATCGTTGACGATTACACGCATACCTGTGGGCCCGAACGTGACCCCCTTGAGGCGGGGTGGCAAGCGGAGGTTTGGGGTTGCGGCAAGGGCCTACGGGCTTTCGCTGGTGGGCATGAAATCCCTCCGCCTGCTCGCCTCGTGCCTCCTGGGCCTGGCCCTCGCCCACGCCGCCGACACCCCTTCCACCAACATGAAAGAATCCCCCGCACCTCAGGCCGCCCCGCGCGCCATCATCCACACGACCTACGGCGACATGACCGTCGAGTTCTGGCCCGACGTCGCCCCGCGCACCGTCGACAACTTCCTCAAGCTGGCCCGCGAAGGTTTCTACGAAGGCACCTGCTTCCACCGCATCATCAAGGGCTTCATGATTCAAGGCGGCTGCCCGAACTCGAAGCTCGGCGCCCGTGGCCAGCCCGGCACCGGCGACCCCGGCTACAAGATCAAGGCCGAGTTCAACAACCGCTCCCATACCAAGGGCGTCCTTTCGATGGCGCGCTCCTCCGACCCGGACAGCGCCGGCAGCCAGTTCTTCATCTGCCACGGCGACGCCTCCTTCCTGAACAACAAGTACACCGCCTTCGGCAAGCTCGTCGACGGCGAGAAAGTCCTCGATAAGATCGCCACCATCGCCTGCGTGGGCCCGGAGCGCTCCAGCCCGACCGAACGCGTGGAAGTCACTAGCGTGGAAGTGGTTGGAGAAAAGAAGCCGGAGAAGAAGTCCGAGGAAAAGAAGAAGTAAGCCCTTCCCTTCATCCTTTACACAATAACGCCCTCAACCAACCTAACGTTTCCCCATGAAATCCCTACGCCCCCTCCTCCTCCTGCCCTTGGCTGCCGTTGCCGCCCAGGCCTACACGCTCGAACTGGAACTCGGTAAGAACCACCCGACCGGTGGCCAGAACAGCAGCGTCGTCGGCCTCACCGTCGCCACCCAGCTCAACGAGAGCTTTGGTCTCGGCCTCAACCTCAACTCCCGCGGCGTGACCAAGGGCGCGCTCGACGTGGACGCCCGCACGGCCCTCGCCGAACTCACCTACGACCTCAACTCCCGCGGCGGCATCCGTCCGTTCGTCGGCGCTGGCGTCGGCTACTCCTGGCTCTCCGGCTCCGGCACGGCCTCCAAGTCGACCCTCGCCACCGACGTCTACGCGGGCGTGCGCTTCGCCCTCTCCGAGAACCTCGACCTCGCCTTCACGGTGAAGAATACCGAGTTCATCGGCGTCAAGGACGCCGCTGGCACCTCCAAGAGCACGATCAACGACTGGTCCCAGTCGGTGAGCCTGCGCTTGAAGTTCTAAGCGACTGCTCTGCCTACGAAAAGGCCGCCCTCTGGGCGGCCTTTTTTCTTGGCTAAGTAAGCGGCTTAAGGCGTCAGAATGCCGCGATCCTTCAGCCAAGCACCGAGGACGTTGGTCCACTCCTTCGCCGCGAGGCAACGGTCGGACGCGCCCCAACCATGGCCGCCCTTGGCCCAAACATGGACTTCGGCGCTCCCGCCCAAAGACTTGAGCTTCGCGGCCAAGGCCATCGAGCCTTCCGCCGGATAAGGGTCGTCGGCGCTATGCGCAAAGAAAGCCGGCACGGGCTTCACGCCCTTCGGCGGGACGACGCCGTCCGGGCCTTCGCGTAGGACGCTGTCGGGCTTATCCTTCTCGAAGAGGTACGCCGGATAGACCATGACCGCGAAGTCCGGGCGCGCCGCGTTGGCGTCCGCCGGGGAGTAAGCCACGCGGGCGGCGAGGTTACCGCCGGCCGAGAAACCGAGGATGCCGATCTTCTTCGGGTCGGCATTCCATTCGGCGGCATGTTCGCGGACGAGTTCGATGGTACGACGTGCATCCATCACCGGGACGATCCAAGGCTTCTCGTTGTCGCGACGAGGGACGCGGTAACGCAAGACGGCCGCGCCGACGCCTTGCGCGTTGAGGCGACGGGCCACCTCCGCGCCTTCGTGCTCTTCAGCGAGGATGCCGTAGCCGCCGCCGGGGCAGACGACGATGAAGGGAGCATTCGGCTTGGCCGCTGGCCAGACGACGAACTCGGGGATCATCACATCGGTACGATGGCCGTTCTTGTTGAGGATGCCCTTCGGGTCCTGGCCCGGCTTGGCTTTGAGCGTTTCGGCCGGAGGTGCGCCATCCCAAACCGGTCGAGGGGCTTGAGCGTCAGCGAGCAGCAAGGCAGGAAGGGCGAGACTGGCCAGGAGGAGCGTTTTCATTCGTGTCGAAGGGCTTCAATGGGATCGAGGTTGGCGGCGCGGATCGCCGGGTAGACGCCAGCGATGAGGCCGATGACGACCGAGAAGGAAAGGCCCTGGAGCATGATGATCCAGTCGAACTTCGCCACCACGCCCGTCGGCACGGCCTGCATGAGCACGTAGTTCATGATCCAGACGATGCCCATCGAGACCGCGAGGCCGATGAGACCGCCGAGGACGGAGATCACCGCGGCCTCGGACAAGAACTGCAGGAAGAGGTCAGAGCCACGCGCGCCGACGGCCTTGCGGACGCCGATCTCGCGGATGCGCTCGTTGATCGAGGCCAACATGACGTTCATGATGCCGATGCCGCCAACAAAGAGCGAGATGCCCGCCACGCCGCCCAGCGAGAGCTTGAAAGCCGTCTCGGTTTTACGGAAGTCATCCAAGGTCTGCTCGTTCGTGGTCAGGGTGAAGTCCTTGAGGCCGTTGTGCGTCTGCAGCAACGTGCGCTCCACCTGCTCGACCGCGTAGTTGAGGTCGTCGCCGGTGGCTACCTGCAGGCCAAGGCCACTGAGCTTATCATTGCCGTTGAATTTGGAGGTCGCGGTCGAGATCGGGATGTAGACCCCGCTGTTGCGCCAGCGCCACATGCCGCCACCACCCTTGCCCTTGCCCGAGGCCGAACGGATCTCCATCCCCTGCGCTTCGATGTTGTTCAGCAGCCCGATGACGACGAAGCGCTTGCCCTTCAGGCGGATGACCTTGCCCAACGGGTCGACGTTCGGCGGGAAGAGCTCGGCGGAGATCGAGGAGCCGAGCACGCAGACGTCGGTCTTGTGCAGGATGTCGAGGTCGCTGATGAAGCGGCCTTGGCTCGGGTCGACCCAGCGCTTGGCGACCGGCAACCAATCCGGCGTGACGCCGTTGATCATGGTGTTCACCTCGCGGCCTTCCCAGACCAGCTTCTCGAAGCCCACGCGGGCTTCGGGCGAAACGTAGCGGACGATCGGGATGGTCGCCTTAATCTGCTCGACGTCGCGCATGGTCAAGCCCTCGGAGAGCTCGGCGAGGTGCTCCTGCTCCTTCGGCAGGGCCTGCTTTTCGACGGTGATCTTTTCGATGCCACCCATGGCGTCCACGAACTGGCGGAAATTGCCGACCATGCCTTGGACGACGGTGACCATGGCGACCAGCGAGGCGACGCCGAGGATGATGCCCGACATGGACAGCAACGAGCGGACCTTGTTGGCCTGGAGCTCGCGGAGGCCGTTGATGACCGCGGCCCGGATGCGGATCAGCAGTTTCATTGGCGGCGGTCCTCCTGCACCTTGCCGGACCGCATGGAAATCACCCGTTTGGCCTTGGCAGCCACGGAGAGGTCGTGCGTGACGAGCACGACGGTGATGCCTTCCGCCAGCAACGACCCGAGGAGGTCGAGGATGCGGTCGACGTTCTTGACGTCGAGGTTGCCGGTGGGTTCGTCGGCAAAGACGATGGCGGGCTTCGCCACGATGGCGCGGGCGATGGCGACGCGCTGGCGTTCGCCGCCGGACAGCTGGGTCGGGCGGTGCGAGAGGCGATGCGACATCCCCACGCGCTCCAAGGCGACCTTGGCCGCCTCCTCCCGCGCCGCTTCGGTGTAGTCCTCGCGGTAGAGCAACGGCAGCGCGACGTTCTCGAGCACGCTCAGGCGCGGCAAAAGGTTGAAGGACTGGAAGACGAAGCCGACGCGGTTCGAGCGGTACCAAGCGCGGCGATCCGCGCCGAGGCCGGAGACCTCTTCGCCCTCGAAGAGGATGCTGCCGTTGGTCGGCGTATCCATGAAACCCAAGATGTGCATCAACGTCGATTTGCCCGACCCCGAAGGGCCGAGGATGGCGACGTATTCGCCGCGGTCGAAATCGAGGTCGACGCCATCGAGCGCATGGACGGTCTCGTCGCCCATGAGGTAGGTCTTATGCAGACCGCGGATGGTCGCCAGCGAACCCATGCTCAGCGCTGGACGGCCTGGCGGACGAGGCTGACGGTTTCGCCGGCTTGGACGCCGGACTTCACCTGCGTGTAGCCCGCGTCGCTCAAGCCGAGCTTGACGGAGCGTCGCTCCCACTCGCCGGACTCGCCTTTGGCGTAGACGATGCGGTCATTGCCTTCGACGAAGATCGCGGAGACAGGGATGGTGAGGCAGCCGGCCTCGCGCGCGACGAGGACCGAGAGGTTGGCGCTGATGCCGGGACGGGCGCCGTCACCGGCGGCGAAGGACACCTGGCACGGAAATACGCGGAGGTCCGGGGTCTTCACGTCCGGCGTGCCAAACGGGGCGAGGAAGGTAACCTTGCCCTTCTTGGTCAGGCCAGGAATCGAATCGAAGGTGATGGTCGCTTCGCGACCCAGGGCCAAGCGCGTCGCCGCGAATTCGTTGAGGTTCACGTCCACGCGCAGGACGGAGACGTCGGAGACGCGGAGCAGCAGCGTGCCGCTGTTGATCGACTGGGCCCCGATGACGACCTGGCCTTCGACGAGGTTATTGGAGTCCGACACCATGCCGTCGTGCGGGGCGACGAGGACCGTCTTGCGGACGTTCTCCTGGGCCTTCTCGAAACGCGATTGTGCGACGTCGCACTGGAGCTTCGTCACTTCGTAGGCGGTACGAGCGTCCTGCAGCTCGCGGTCGGAGACGAAGCCCTTCTCGCGCAGGGCTTCGGCGCGCTTGAGGTCGCGCGTGGTCTTCTCGAGGTTCAAACCCTGTAGCTGGACGTTGCGGCGGGCCTCGTCTTCGTCGGCCTTGACCAACAACGGGTCGAGCTCAACGAGGACGTCGCCCTTCTTGACGACCTGCCCATCCTTGACGTGGATCTTCTGGATCTTGCCGCTGACCTCGGCCTTGACGTCGCTGAAGATGACCGGGCGCACATAGCCCGCGGCGTCGACGGTCTCCTCGATGTCGCGGATGGCGACGACGGACTCGATGGGGTTCTGCGGGACTCCGCCCTTGGGCCCGCCGGCGCGACGGCCACCCTTCTTGCCGCTGTCCGGCCACCAATACCAAGTCGCCCCGGCCACGAGGGCGACGGCGGTGAGGATGATCAGGTTCTTCTTAAGGCTCATGGGGTTTCGGACAAAGGAGGTAAGGGGTCTTCCGGCGAGAGACCGCCGGCGACCTTCGCCTCGGCGGATTCCAGGGTGAAGCCATGACGGGCCAGTAACGACCCATCGAGGCGGGCGACCCGGGCGGAAGCGGAGCGGGCGTCGAGCAACGACTGGATCCAGTTCAGTTGCGAGGCATCGAGGGCCGCCTGCGCCTGGAGGACGCGGAGGATGTCGGACTGGCCGGCGGCGTAGCGGGCGCGTTCGCCTTCGTAGGACTGACGCTGTAGCGCCAAGGCCGACGTGGCGGAGTCGACGCGGGCTCGGGCGGCTTCGAGGTCGCGCCAAGTGGCGCGGGCATTGAAGACCAAGCTCTGGCGCACGTCCGCCAGACGCAGCTCGGCTTGGCGGCGGGCGCGGGCCGCGGAGCGCAGCGCGGCTTCCGATTCGCGCGAGCCCAGCGGCAGGCGATAAGTCAGGCTGATGCTATTGCTCCAACCGGCAGCGTCGCGCAGGCCATCGTAAGCCTGGTGCAAGCCGGCCACGGACGGACCGTAGTTCGCCCCAGACAGCGTCAGGTCGAGCTGCGGCGCGTCGTTCTGCCGGGCGGCCTCCAAGGCCGAGTTGGCTTGCGTGAGGGCGGACAGTTGGATGGCCGTGTCGAAGTCGAAGCTGGCGGCCTTGCGGATCCAAGGCGCAAACGGCTCGGGCGCGGCGACGGTGGCCTGCGGGATGGCTTCCACCAGGACCGCCTGCTCGATGTCGGCGGCATCGCCGCGGCCCAACGTGCGGCGCAGGCGCATCTCGGCGCCATCGACGGCCTGCTGAGCGTTGAGCACGGCGACCTTCTGGTTGGCCACTTCCGCAGCCGCCTGCAGTTCCTCCAACGCCGTGGCGTCGCCGAGGCGTCGCTTGGTCTGGACCTGCTCCAGCAAGGATTCGGCCGAACGCAAGCTGGTCTCGCGGAGCGACACCAAGGTGCGCGCGCCGGCGAGGCTCCAGTAGGCGACTTCGGTGTCGCGGATGAGGTCCAACGCCGCAGCGCGCAAGGCGAGGCGGCTCCGCGTCGCGCCTTCCTTGGCGGCGATCAAAGCGGAGAGGTTCACCGCGCGTCCAGCGCCCGCGAGCAACGGCTGCGTGTAGCTGAGGCTGGTGCCGAGGTCGAAACTTGACGCCGTGGAGTTGACGTCGCCGCCATCGGACCACAGGCGCGTCATCCCGGTACCGAGGGTGAGCGTGCCACCCCAACTGAACTTGCGCGATAAACTAAGGTCCGAACTGAAGTCTTGGGCGGCCGGGTCGCCCGCCAAGCGATTAGCCGCGGACTTGCCGCCGCTCAGGCGATTGCTCCAGCCAAAGACTGGATCGAAGGCAGCTTCCGCCTGATCGACGCCGTCCAGCGAACGGGACGCATCAAGGCGCGTGACCGCCAGGCCGAGGTTACGCGCCAACGCCTGATCAATGGCCGCCGACAGCGTGACGACCTGGGGAGACGCGCCCAAACGCTCCCCCGTCGCCGGCGCAGCAACGCCGTCCGCCCCCAGCAGGGAGGCGGCGACGAGGAAACTCGCGGGGATCAGGGCGCGCATGGAAGGGGTAAGTACCTCTGGAGGTGTAGTTTGTTCCCTCCATAAAGCAAGCGACGCACCACTCGGTGCGTCGCGAAACCTAGGCAAAATCAGCGCGGGGGCTTATTTGACGATTTCGACCAATTCGACCTCGAACTCGAGGACGGAGTTGGGCGGGATCGGGCCTTGGCCGTTTTCGCCGTAGGCGATGGCCGCGGGGGCGATGAGGAGGATCTTACCGCCCTTGCCGATCTTCGGCACGGCTTCGGTCCAAGCCGGGATGACGCCGTTCAGCGGGAACTCGGCCGGGACGTTGCCGCGACCCGAGGTGGAGTCGAAGACCTTGCCGTCGACGGTCTTGCCGGTGTAGAGGCACTTGACCGTGCTGGCGGCGGTCGGCTTGGGGTCGGTGCCCGCGGCGAGGATCTTGTAGCGGAGGCCGGAAGCGGTCTTCGTGAAGTCCTTGTCGGCGTCGATCTTCGCGAGGAAGGCGTCGTTCTGGGCGGCCCAGCGCTTGGCCTTACCGGCGACGCGTTCGCCGATCATCTTTTCAGCGCCAGGGATGATTTCCTCGGCCTTGAACTTCGGCGTCTCGTTCTTTAGGGCGGCGCGCATGCCGTCGAGCAAGGCGGTCACTTCCTCATCGGAGAGGTCGAGCTCGGTGGCGATGGACGCCCATTGAGCCTGACGGACCAGGAAGAATCCCTGGAGGAAGAAGGCCTGTTTCTGTTGTTCGGGGGTGAGGTCTTTCACGATGGGTGCGGGGGGAGGAGTGAGCAGCGCCGGGTCGGCCTTGGCGGCGGCCGGAGCGTCGGCCCCACCGGAGACCACCGCAGTCTGCCCGGCGAGGTCCTTGTCCATCGCCGGCAGGGACGCCTCGTTCAGCGCCGATTCATCTCGAAGCAGGATCTGAAGAAACCGAGGATCGTGGCAAGGGCGCGCATCGCGTTCTCGTCCTTGCGCGGCAACATGCCGGCGGCGGTGTTCACGATCATCTGGAGCTGGCCGTTCTTCAGGAGGTCGAGCACGTTGGG
>RFQN01000370.1 GCA_009924965.1 Verrucomicrobiota bacterium | reverse complement strand
TGGGCTTCGTGCCCGAAAGCGGCGCGCTCTTCGAATCCCTCACCGGCCTGGAATACCTCCGCATGGTCGCCGCGCTCTACGGCATCGAGGAAGCGCAGGCCGACGCCCGCATCGCCGAGTTCATCCAGTTCTTCGACCTCACCTGGGACGCGTTGACCGACAAGTTCCTCGGGTCCTACAGCAAGGGCATGCGCCGCAAGGTCGCCATCATCTCGGCGCTGCTCCATAACCCGCCCGTGCTGCTCTTCGACGAGCCCCTCGACGGCCTCGACGTCAACGCCGCCATGGGCTTCAAGACGCTCCTGCAGACCTTGGCCAAGCAAGGCCGCACGGTCGTCTACAGCTCGCACATCCTCGACGTGGTGGAGCGTCTCTGCGACCGCGTCGTCATCCTGCACCAAGGCCGCCTTGTCTTGGATGGTGTCCCGGCGGCGATCAGCGCCGAACACGGCGGGGCTTCCTTGGAGGAGGTCTTCACGCGGCTGACCGGCGGCGACCGCTTGCGCGAGAAGGCCGAGACGTTCGCCCAAACGTTCCGACATGAGCCACCCGCCTAAGCCCGCAGACTTGCCGTCCCGGGCCTTAGGGGTCTTGTTCACGGAGCTCTTTTACCGTGGACGCCAGATCCGCGTGAACCCCAAGCTGAAGCCGGCCAACGTGAAGCGCGGCCGTTTCTGGGGCTTCGCGATCCTCATGCTCGTCGGCGCTGGGCTCATCGCCGTCAACAGCACGCGTTTACCCGCACCGCTCTTCGCGACCATGGCGCATGCCTATACGTTGCTGTTCGGGGGCATCTCCTTGGTGAGCGCCAGCGGCGCGATGCTCTTCAACGACCAGGAGCCCGACATCCTGCTGCACCGTCCGGTCGCCGCGCGGACCATCCTGCTGGCGAAGGTGCGCGTCTTGCTGCGGAGCCTATGGTTCAATGCGCTGGCGCTGAACTTCATCGTGGTTTTGGTCGGGATGTTCTCGGAGCGCGGATCTTGGCGCTACGGCCCCGCCCATGTGCTGTCGTTGGCCTTGAGCTCGACGTTCATGCTGAGCCTGCTGGTGCTCTGCCTCCATTTGTGCCTGCGTTGGTTCGGCAAGGAACGGCTCAATAGTTTGCTCACGACCTCCCAGGTCTTCGCGGTGGTGATCTTCATCGCGGGCTCACAGCTGGCCCCGCGCATGATGAGCGACCTGGCCAATGGCCCATGGGAGCCGTCTGCGTGGCTGCTTGCCTTGCCACCGTTCTGGTTCGGGTCCATCGATGCGTTGGCGATGGGTTGGCCGCCCGCCCCCTTCCTCTGGATCGCCGCGGGCTTAGCCGTCGGGGTGACCGGCCTGTTGGCCTGGTTGGCCTTCGGGCGCTTGGCCGACTCCTATGAAGACGCGGTGTTCGCCCTGCAGGAGCAGGCACGGGCGTCGTCGGCTCCCGGCGGACGACGCTGGACCGAG
>RFQN01000369.1 GCA_009924965.1 Verrucomicrobiota bacterium | reverse complement strand
GTATCAGGAGAAGTATGGCTCGCCGCTCCACGGGTTCAACCAGCTCTTCCTGCTGATGGAGAAGCAGCACAACCGCGGCCAGGACGGCGCGGGCATCGGCTGCGTCAAGATCGGCGCCGAGAACGGCGAGGCCTTCCTGTTCCGCGATCGCGAGATCGGCGCCCAGGGCCTGACGCAGATCTTCACGCGCCAGATCAAGACCTACGCCGACCAGGTCCGCGAGGGCGTCATCGTCCCCGAGTTCCCGGAGACGGTGAAGCGGCACTTCGACTTCGGCGGCGAGGTCCTGCTCGGCCACCTCCGCTACGGCACCTCGGGCAACTTCGATTCCGTCTCCTGCCACCCCTACGCCCGCAAGTCGATCTGGCCGACCCGCAACCTGCTCGTGGCGGGCAACTTCAACCTCACGAACACGTCGGAGCTCAACGCCTCCCTCACCGAGCGCGGCGCCCACGTCATCTACTCGACCGATACCCAGTCCATCCTCGAGGAGATCGGCTTCTGGCTCGACGAAGAACACGACCGCCTGTTCAAGGCCTTCAAGGACCAGGGCCTCGAGGGCATGGCGGTGCAGCACGAGATCTCCAAGCACCTCGACGTCGGCAACGTCCTCCGCAAAGCCGCCAAGAACTGGGACGGCGGCTACGCCATCGCGGGCCTCATCGGCAACGGCGACTCCTTCGTCGTCCGCGACCCGAACGGCATCCGCCCTTGCTGGTACGTGCGCACCGACGACCTGATCGCCGTCGCCTCCGAGCGCGTCGCGCTGATGACCATCGTCGGCGCCAGCCAAGGGGAGGTGCACGAGCTGCCGCCCGGCTCGGCGCTCATCATCAAGGCCGACGGCCGCCATTCGGTCGAAAGCATCCACACGCCGGGCGAGCGCCGTCATTGCTCCTTCGAGCGCATCTACTTCTCGCGCGGCAATGACCCCGAGATCTACGCCGAACGTAAGGCCCTCGGCGCGGCCTTGGCCGACGAAGTCATCCGCCTCATCAGCGACGACCACGACAAGGCCGTCTTCTCCTACATCCCGAACACGGCGGAGATCGCCTGGTATGGCTTGATGGAAGAACTCCGCATGCGCCGCCGCACCCAGGTCCGCGACCAGCTGCGCGACGCCTTGGCCAAAGGCCAGCTCGACGCCGCCGCCATCGACCGCCTCGTCCTCGGTGGCTGGCCCCGCGGCGAGAAGGTCGCCCATAAGGACGTCAAGCTCCGCACGTTCATCTCCCAGGAGAAGAACCGCATGCAGATGGCGTCGCACGTCTACGACATCTCCTACGGCACGGTGCGCGAAGGCGACACGCTCGTCTGCGTCGACGACTCCATCGTCCGCGGCACGACGCTCCGCCAATCGATCCTCCGCATCCTCGCCCGTCCCAACCCGAAGCGCATCGTCATCGCCTCGACGGCCCCGCAGATCCGCTACCCGGACTGCTACGGCATCGA
>RFQN01000368.1 GCA_009924965.1 Verrucomicrobiota bacterium | reverse complement strand
GCGCCCTTGGTGGCGGCCTGGCCGGCCGGGGGGGTGGAAGGCACGAGGGGCTTATTCATCATTTCCCGGGCCTGCTCCTTGGTCACCTTGGTCGAAGCCACGGGGGTCTTGGGCTTGGCCGCCGGGGCGGGCTCGTCGATGTAACCGGCCACCTTCTTGACGAACTCCTTGGCCAGGCGGACTTCCTCGGGCTTGGGCACGCGCTGGAACATCACGCGGTAGAGGACCGCGATGCGGCCTTCGTCGCTGGAGGCGCTGAGGAACTCAGGGCGGGACGCCACGGCGCGGGCGACCTCGACGGACAGCGGGTTGTTCATGAAGAACAAGGCCTGCTGCGGCACGATGGTCGAATTACGCTTGGAGTTGGCCATCATCGGGTCGGCGAAGTCGAACTGCGACTGCAGGTCGCTGAGGCGGTCGCGGTCGATGTAGCCGTAGATGCTGCGGCGGTAGCTGATCGGCTCTTCGGTGATGTTCACCGGACGGCCACCGACGGAGAGGTCCATCTTGCCGGTCAGCATGATCATGGCGTCGCGGATGCACTCGAAGTCGAGGCGGCGGAGGTTGCCGCGCCAGAGGAACTTGTTGCCGGCGTCGACCTTCAGCGGGTCGACTTCGCCCTTCTGGGCGACGAGCGGGTTCAGCTGGGGATTGGCGGACTGGCGGTAGGTCTGCGAGGTGAGGATCTTGCGGTGCAGCTTCTTCAGCGACCAACCGTTGTCCACGAAGTTGGCGGACATCCAGTCCAGGAGCTCGGGGTGCGACGGCTTCTCCGACATGTTGCCGAAGTCATCGGGCGACGAGACGATGCCGGCGCCGAAGTGGTGCATCCACACGCGGTTGACCAAGACACGCGCGGTCAGCGGGTTGGTGCGGCTGGCGATGGCGACGGCGAGCTCACGGCGGCCGCTGCCTTCGAAGAAGGGCTGGCGGTCGGGACCGGCGAGGATCTCGAGGAACTGGCGCGGAGCGACGGGGCCCTGCTTGTTGCGATCACCACGGAGGTACACGTTGGTGTTCTTCGGGCGCTCGCTGTCCGCGACGACCATCGCCGTGCCGGGGCCGCCCGGGTGGGTCAGCTCCAGCTTGTTGATGTCATCGAAGCGGAAGTACTTGGTCGGGATGTTGCCGTTGCGGAAGCTCGGGGCGGACTGCCACGGCTCGCAGAAGCTGCGGGTCGAGATGAGCACCGTCATGAGCGGGGTCGAAGCGACCTCCTCGTAGTTGGGCAGGGGCCAAGGCCAAGCGGCCAGCTGCGCGAGCGCCTTGTCGTCCTTCTCGCCGGCGCCGCCCGGGGAACCGCGCAGGCCGATGTGGGCGAGGATGCGGGCGTGATGCTTCTGGAACATGGCCTGGTAGGCCAGAGCGACGTCATCCAAGGTCTTGGGCTTCAGGTTGGCCAAGGCCTCGACGACCAGCGGATTGACCGGGACCTTCTTGTCGGTGAGGGCGGCGGCTAGGACTTCCGGGG
>RFQN01000367.1 GCA_009924965.1 Verrucomicrobiota bacterium | reverse complement strand
GCCTGCTTGTCTGCGGTGATGGGTTGGTCGAACGTGAGCGTCAGGTGCGGGGCCTCGTCGGACTTGAGGTCGGGTGACCAGCCGCGACGCGGGTGGAAGGCGCGGACATCGGCCGCCGGGAAGTCGGGCTGCCACGAGCTGGCCGTGACGCGCGCGAACTTCTGGAGCTTATGGATGTTCACTTGGTCGCCGGCGACCTTGTCGGCGGTGACGTCGACGGCGCTGACGACGAAGTCCGCTTTCTCCGCCGGCTTCACGACCTTCTTCGGGTCTTTGGGGTCCTTGGTCGGTTTGCTTTTGTTGGGCGTGAAGACGATGCGAATGCCCGTGATGGGCTCGGCCGTCTTGGGCGTTTCGCCGAGGACATCGTACGCCGCGCCGCCGAGGCCCTTGAAGGTGTTGCCTTCCACGGTGAAGCCGCCGCCGCTGTTAGGCGTGGAGATCTTCAAGAGGTTGATCGGGTAGAGCTTCAGGCCCGCTTGGCGCTTGGCCAAGGCCGCCTGTTGTTCGCCGACCCAGCGGTCGAGGGCGGCTTGGTCGGGCGTCGTTAGCTTGAGCTTCAGGGCGGCGATGTGGTCGGGGAGGGTGGCTTGATCGAGCGCCTTGAGCACGGTCTTCTTGCTGACCGAAGGCCCGGAGTTGTTGCCGGCATTGCCGTCGAGGCCGGCGTCACCGAGCGTGTTGAAGTATGCAAAGAACTGGTAGTAGTCCTTTTGGCTGATCGGGTCGAACTTGTGGTCGTGGCACTGGGCGCAGCCGAGCGTCAGCCCGAGCATGGCTTCGCCCAGGGTCTTCACGCGGTCGGCGTTGTAGTTCACGAGGTTCTCGGCGGGGATGGTGCCGCCCTCGTGCGTGTTCATATTGTTGCGCTGGAAGCCAGTCGCGATGAGTTGGGCGTCGGTGGCGTTCGGCAAGAGGTCGCCCGCCAGCTGTTGCAGCACGAACTGGTCGTAAGGCAGGTTGTCGTTGAAGGACTGGATGACCCAGTCGCGCCAGAGCCACATGTTGCGGCCGGCGTAGCGGCGTTCTTCCTCGAAGACATAGCCTTTGGTGTCGGCGTAGCGCGCGGAGTCGAGCCACTCGAGGGCCATGCGTTCGCCGAAGTGCGGGCTGGCGAGCAGGCGGGCCACCAGCTTGGCGTAGGCCTGCGGGTCGTTGTCGGCGACGAACGCCTGGACCTCTTCGGCGGAAGGCGGTAGGCCGGTGAGGTCTAGGGTCACGCGGCGAATGAGCGTCGCGCGGTCGGCGAGGGCGGTGGGCGTGAGCCCCTTCTTCTTGAGCGTCGCCGTGACGAACGCGTCGATCGGATGGCCGGACGACGGCGCTGGCGTTTCCTTTGGGGCGGTGAAGGCCCAGTGGGATTCGTACTTGGCCCCTTGCTGGATCCAGGCCTTCAGCGTCGCCTTGTCTTGGACGCTCAGTTTCAGGTGGGACTTCGGCGGCGGCATCACATCATCGGGATCGGTGCTGATGATG
>RFQN01000366.1 GCA_009924965.1 Verrucomicrobiota bacterium | reverse complement strand
GACGGTATGCGTGTGCGCAGGCATCTGCGCGGTCGTCAGGGTCACGGACGAGGAACCGGCGGTCGCGCCGATGGTGGCGAACGGCGGCATGTTGTCGTGCGCGCCGCCCGAGCCCACGGAGGTCGTCGCCGTGGCCGGGATGTCGATGGTATGAGTATGGCCCGGGTCCGTGGTCGTGAAACGGTCGGGGTCATCGGCCGGAAAGGCGTAGGCAGGCGTCTGGTTGTAGCCGTTGCCCCAGATGTCCTCATCGGGATAACCGACCTGGGCTTTCTGAAGCACGACGTTGGCGGAGATCCCGTGTCGGTGGGAACCTGCGGTGGAGGTCGTCGCGATCGCCGGGTCGACGGTATGCGTGTGCGCAGGCATCTGCGCGGTCGTCAGGGTCACGGACGAGGAACCGGCGGTCGCGCCGATGGTGGCGGCGCCGGGCGTGCGGGTGGCGCCGGTATCCAGGCCGAGGAGAGTGCGGCCGCGAAGGTCGGGAAGCCCGAAGGTCGTCGAACCGTCGCCTGCGCCCCAGGAGGTGCCGATCGCTGCAAAGAGCGCGGCGTAGCTCGTGCGGGAAAGAAGCTGCCCGTCGCAGGCCCACCAGTTCGCCGGAATGGTGGTCCCCGCATAGGGCACGACCGAACCGACGGGCACGAGGACCAGGGACGAGATGGAGCTGTTGAGGCTGTTCGTCGCCTGGGTCTTGTAGGCCGTGAACTCGTCAGAGGCCACGGCACCGGCCACGGTGACATTGACCGCCGTCATGGCGGCGAGCGCCGCCGCGTCGAGGACATCGCCGTCGACCAGGTTGGGCCTCTGGATGGTGACCGTTACGGGCATGGATCAGGAAGCCGGTTCCGGCGGCGGCTGGGGGTCCTGCCAGGCCTTGTTGACCTCGTCCTTGGAGAAGAGGTCTCCGGTCTCGCGGTAGCGGGAGCCCTGGGAGTCCTCGAGCTTGGCGTAGCCGGCCATGATGTCCTTCTCGAGGGACGGAGCCTTGGCGCGGCCGGTATCGGTGTTGGCGAGCGAGATGCCGGTGGGCACCTGGACGCGGGTGAGGATGATAGGCTTGTCGCGGTCGGCGACAGCGCGGACGCAGATGACCCGGAGCTTCGGCTCCTCGGATTCGTATTCGTAGGTAGGCATGGTCGTCAGCCGGTGACCCACCAGTTGCCGGGATCGCCTCCCGCCTGGATGGCGGTGACGCGAAGGATCTGGCCCGAGGTGCGGGAATGGACGGCCGTGGCGCGCCCGTTGAAGAGCGCCTTGTTGTTCGCGGCGAAGGTCACCGAGTTGCAGCCGCGGTTGACGACGTCGATGGTCGCGTTGCGCGGGAAGTCGTCCGGGACCCGGATGGTCCAGGAGCGCGCGTCGTCCGGGAGCGTGACCCGGGTGGCCGCCTGGACCGTCGGGATGATGATCGTGCCGCTGTCGCCGAAGGCCATGAGCATCAGGCGGCGGATGTTGACCGGCTGCGTGACCAAGGTGGCCGGACGCGTATGCA
>RFQN01000365.1 GCA_009924965.1 Verrucomicrobiota bacterium | reverse complement strand
GCGGGGGCGTCAGCGGAGCCACGTAATACCCGAACGACGAGGACGTCAGCCACGTCAGGAAACGCCCTGGCCAAAGCGTGCCGTTGCCGTCCTGGTTGTTCGTCGCCTTGAGGTTGTAGTCGGGCTTGTACGGCCGCCCGGCGTAACGTCCGTACTGATCATGGTCGCGGCCTTGCCAGCTTTGCCAGACGCCCAGCACCGGATAGGTATACTGACCGGCCGCGACCGTCGGGTCTTCGAACAACGACGAGGGCGCGGTGACGCGGGTATCTGGTCCGACGAACTGCTGCAGGGCGCCGCCGGCGAGCCGCATCGACGCCAATGCATTGAGGCGGGCGCGCAGGACGGCTTGACGGTTGCTGGAGAGCTGCGCCTCCACGCGGATGAAGCTGGCCAGCACGATCAGCGTGAGCACGAGGACGGCAGTCACCAGCAAGGACAGCACCAGCGAAAAGCCAGGGCGCCGGACAGAAGTCTGGTGGGCGGGGTGGGCCACGCCCCCACTCAAAGGAGTTTACTAGAAACCGCAACCCCCACCCGCCCGGAAGTGACGAGGGGACGGCTAGTCACTCAGCCCCACCACGTCCTCGGGCTCCGCCCAGGCGAAGACGGTGGCCTTGGAACCGACCCGTTGGCGCGGGTTGAGCTCGGCGACCTGCAGGACCAAGCCAGCCGGGGTCGTGAACCGATGCACCGCCAAATCCCCTTGGAACAACGAGTCGGTGACCTTGCCGGCGAAAGCGTTTTCATCCGGCGCCAGCGCATCGAGGTGCGGGGTGCGCAGCACCGGATGGGCCTCGCAGCCCAGGTGATCGGCGCGCTGCTGGTCGGTGAGAGCACCGTGAGGCCTTGCGTCCGGACCAAAGCACGCAGGCGGTCGCGCAGTTCGATGCGGGCGGCGGCGTCCAGGTTGCTCAACGGCTCATCCAGGAGCAGCAGTTTCGGCTTCGCGGCCAAGGCCCGGGCCAAGGCGACGCGTTGCTGCTGCCCGCCGGAAAGTTCCTGCGGACGGCGCGCCGCCCAAGCCTCGGCACCGACCGCGGCCAAAGCTTCCAGTGCGCGGGCGCGGCACTCAGCCTCCGCCAAACCTAAAGCCTCCAAGCCAAAAGCCGCGTTCTCCAAGACCGTCAGGTGCGGGAACAGCGCATAGTTCTGGAAGACCATCGCGGTCGCCCGGTCCCGCGGATCGAGGGCCTTGAGGTCTTTGCCACCCAGAAGGACACGGCCGCCATCGGACTCCGACTGCCCGGCCAGGATCTTCAGCAAGGTCGTCTTACCGCTACCGGACGGCCCCACGAGGCAATAGAGCGTGCCCGCCTCGATCGACAGGTCCACGCCGCCGAGGACCTCGGCGGACCCGAGGCGACGACGCAGGCCGGTGATGCGGACAGAAAGCACGCTCCCCTTTAGTCGGAAGTCTGGCTGTGGCGCAAGTGCGACAGCAAACCCGCCATGGCAACCCCCACCGCCCCGTCCGTCCCAGCAAAGTTAACAATTGT
>RFQN01000364.1 GCA_009924965.1 Verrucomicrobiota bacterium | reverse complement strand
TTGCCGATGCCATCCGGCGAGGGCGCACAGGTGCCGTAGGCGGGAGCGATGACCGGAGCCGGGCGAGCGGGGATGGCCACCGGCGTCGCGGACACCGCCGGAGCCGAGGCCGCCGCCGAGGGTTTGGACCAGAGATAGAGCGCGACGGTCGCGAGCAGCAACAAGGTGGCGGTGAGCGCGGGGTGGCGGCGGAACATGCCACTTTCCTAAGGTGACCCGGCCAAAGGGCAAGTCCGCCCACGCTTGACCCTCAGGCCATGGCACGCCACCCCTTCCCTGCCCATGCGTCGCGCGACCGAATGGACCTTGATCGACACCGAGACCACGGGGCTGTTCGCGCCCATCCACGTGGTCGAGGTCGCCGCGGTGCGGATGCGGGGGTGGGAACCGACGGGCGAGACGTTCCAGACGTTCCTCGACCATGACATCGAGATCCCTCACGTGGCCGAGGCCGTCCACGGCTACGACCGCGCCTTCCTCCGGCGCCATGGCCGCGCGCCGCGCGAAGCGCACCGGGCCTTCCGCGCGTTCCTGGGCGACCGCCCGATCTGCGCGCATAACCTCAGCTACGACCTGGACCGGTGCCTGCTGCCCGAATGGACCCGGCTGCAGGTCGGGACGGATCACGCGCGCGGCTTCTGCACGGTCAAACTCGCCCGCCGGACGTTGTCCGAGCTGAAGTTCCATGGCATGGGCCTGCTCACGAAGAAGTACGGACTGACCCGGGCCAAGGCCCACGCGGCGCTCGCGGACGCCCAGGCGACGGCCGAGCTGGTCACCAAAGTCTTCGCGCCCCGGCTGCGCGGCACCGCCTTCGAGGACTTCGCCGAACTGGTGCGTTTCTCCGAGATGGACCGACGCCGGGCGGTGAAAGCCCTGGGCGTCCGACCATGAAAAAGGCCGACCTAGCGGTCGGCCTCGTCGGTTCAGCCCGGGGGCTTACTTCTTGGCGGGCTCGGCCTTCTCGACCGGGTTGCACTTCTCGCAGACCTTGCCGTCCTTGGCCGCCTTGGCGCAGCAGGGGTGGTTGCACTTCTCGCCCTTCTTGTCGGCCTTCTGGCAGCAGCCGCCGTCCTTGAACTTGGAGGTGTCGACCTTGGTGTCGGCGGCGAAGGCGACGAGGGAGCAGACGAGGAGGAGCGGGAGGATGAGTTTTTTCATGATGTCATCCAACTTGGAGGAAATCCCGCCGTTGGCAAACCCGCTCAGCGGACCGCGAAAAACCCTACCAAAGCCCCGATTCCGACCACCGCGGGGATCGGCAGGCTCCGCTGATGACTGACCCAGGCCGCGCCGATCGCCAGGGGGACCCCGAACACCATCTGCTCCAACCGCATAGCCAAACCGAGGGCAAGGACGAGCACGGCGCCGGCCGCCACCGCCGCCACGAAGCCGATCGCATCGTGCAACGGACGGTCCCCGACCCCCTCCTCGGCGACCTCGGCGAAGGACAGCACGAGCACGGTCGAGGGACCGAACGTGAAGAGCGCGGGAAGCAGG
>RFQN01000363.1 GCA_009924965.1 Verrucomicrobiota bacterium | reverse complement strand
CTCCACCGCAGGAGGGCGCGGCATAGCCACGCCCCTACCCACTAAAGGTATTGGCGGTTGGCGGTTCGGCACACAAATCCCGCACTAATAAGCCCCCAGCATCCTATCCGGTTCCGGTCTCCCCTTGAGTGGTTCAATCTCTGGGCCTCGGAGCCGCTGGGCCTCTCTGCCATCTCCCCATGCCCACGTGCCCACTTGCCAACGTGTCCCCTTCCGCCGATTCTCGGCGGATGAGCACCCCCTCTGGCTCCGCGACCCTGCCCGAACGCCTGGTCTCTCTGGATGCGTTCCGCGGACTGACCATGCTCTTCATGGCCTCATCCGGCTTCGGCGTCGCGCAGCTCGCCAAGGCCCATCCCGATTCGGCCTTCTGGGACTTCCTCCGCTACCACACGTCGCACGCCGCTTGGGTCGGCGGGGGCGCGTGGGACATGATCCAGCCCGCGTTCATGTTCATGGTCGGGATGGCGTTACCGTTCTCGTCGTCACGCCGCACGGCCGACGGACAGGACAACCGGAAGCGTTTCTTCCACACCTTGTGGCGCGCCTTCGTCCTCGTCGCCCTCGGCGTCTTCCTTGCGACCGGCACCAGCAAGCAGCCCGTGTTCGTCTTCCCGAACGTCCTCGCGCAAATCGGCCTCGGCTACGTCTTTGTCACGCTCCTCGTCGGCCGCGGCTGGAAGGCTCAAACCACCGCCATCGGCCTCATCGCCATCGCCACCTGGGCGGCGTTTGCGCTCACGCCCGCGGTCGCACCGGGGACCGACCTCCGCGCCGTCGGGGTCACCCCGGAACTCGCCCAGGAAGCCGTCCTACCCGGCTTCTTCGCGCATTGGAACATGAACGCGAATTTCGCGGCGGGTTTCGACCAGTGGTTCCTCAACCTCTTCCCGGGCGAAAAACCCTTCACTTACAACGGCGGCGGCTACGCCACCCTCAATTTTGTCCCTGCGATCATCACCATGACGCTGGGCCTCATGGCCGGCGAAGCCCTGCGTTCCGAGCGGACGCCGCCGTCCAAACTTGCCTGGCTCCTGCGAACCGGCGCCCTCTGCCTCGCGCTCGGCGTCCTCGCCGGCCTGACCGTCTGCCCCATCGTCAAACGCCTCTGGACGCCCTCCTGGGCCCTCTTCAGCGGCGGCGTGGTGCTCTGGGCGTTCGGCTTCCTCTACTGGCTCATCGACCTCAAGGGCCGCAAGGGCTGGACCTTCCCCTTCGTCGTCGTAGGCACGAATTCCATCGCCATCTACCTCGCCTACCAGCTCTGCGGAGGCTGGCTACGCGCGCTGGCGAAGACCTGGCTCGCAGCCGGGATCTTCACGGGCCCCTACGGTGAACTCCTGCTCTGCCTTGCGGTCCTTGCGCAACTCTGGGTCTTCTGCTGGTGGCTGTGGCAGCGGAAAGTATTTATCCGCATCTGAAGGGCGGGTCGGGACGGCGTCACGACCTGGCCTGCATCGGGTAGGGGCAAGGCTCAGCCTTGCACTCCACCGCAGGAGGGCGCGGCATAGCCACGCCCCTACC
>RFQN01000362.1 GCA_009924965.1 Verrucomicrobiota bacterium | reverse complement strand
GTCGGCCTTGCCGTCGCCGTCGGTGTCGGTCAGGCGGGTGTGCTCCGGACGCTGGGTGAGGTAGAGCGAACCGGCCTTGTAGAACATGCCGAGCGGCTCGTGCAGGTTGGACGCGAACTTGGTCCACTTGACCTTGGACACGTCGGCCTCGTAGGCGCCTTCGCAGACCCAGACGTCGCCGCGGCGGGTCGCGATGGCGACCTTCTTGCCGGGCATGAGGGCGATCGAGGAGACTTCGACGACCTCGCCGGGCGGGGTCGGGATCTGGACGCGTTCGTAATACTTGTCCTGCAGCGCCAACGCTTCGGGACCGGCCACGGCCTTCTTGTTGGCCGCCGGCTTCGCATCCGCCTTCTTCTTCGCCTGCGCTTCCGCGAACGGAGCGAGGGCGAGCAAGGCCAAGAGAGTGAGGGTGAGTTTTTTCATATTAAAGATGTGGCTTAGGGATTAGCGGAAGGAGTAGCCGAGCTCGGCGGATTCGCCGGGCTTGAGGGTCAAACTGAGGTCGCCGCCGACCACCGTCGGCGCGACGCCGGAGAGCGGACGCACCACGAGGCGCGGGCCGACTTCCAGGCTGCCGTCGTTGGCCTTCACGGCGAGGCCGCGGGAGAGGACGATGGTCACCGGCTTGTCGCCGGCGGCGACGAGCTTACGGGCCAGACCCGCCGAACCACGGGCATCGGCGGGTGTCCAGGCATCCGTGAAGCTGAAGCCTTCCCCAGCGACCTTGAAGGTCGGGTTGCCGTTCTTGTCGAGCTGGTAGCCCTTGAATTCGGCGGCGACGTTCACGACCTTGAAGCCGGCGTCCTTGCCGCCGTCCTTGCTGACCTGATAAGAGACGATGGCGCCACTCGGGGCCGCCGGGCCATAGACGACCGCGCCGTCCGAGACCTTCACGACGCCGTCGCCCGCCGGGGGCTCGTTGCCAGCGCCGCGATCGGTCCAGTGATGGGCGCCGTCCATGAACTTGCCCGTCCAGAGGAGTTCGACCGCGCAGTTGTCGGCGCTGTAGGTCAGGTTCGTGGCGTTGGGGAAACCAAAGCCGAGGGCGCGCGGAGTGGTGCCACCGATGAAATTACGGTAGCTGGCGGTGTAGCCATCCTTGGCTTCGATCGGGATAGGGGTACGCTTGGCCGCGGCCTTGCCAGCGCCGCCAGGCTTGGTGTTCGAGAGCCACTTGAAGTCCTTGTCCTTGGGGCCCTTGTAACCGAGATGGATTTCCTGCTGGCCGGCGACCTGGATGTATTCGAGGCGGAAAGGAATCGCGCCCGCCTTGAGCAGCACCGGCACTTCCTTCTTACGTCCGCCGATCGGGGCGATGCCCTTGACCTCGGCGATGCGCTCGCCGTTGACGTACAGGGCGCCGAAGTCGTCGCAATCAAAGTAGAAGGTGTACTTGCCTTCTTCCTTCGCGTCGAACTTGGCCTCCCAGACCATGGCGAACTCCTTCTTCAGGCCGGACTGCTCCGGGCTGACGATGCCGGTGTTCTCGTCTTCGATCTGCGCGGGCTTCAGCTTGGCGAAGTCAG
>RFQN01000361.1 GCA_009924965.1 Verrucomicrobiota bacterium | reverse complement strand
AAGCAAAGCGCCGCCCAGACAGGGAGGAGGTGACGTGGGGACATGGGCTGAAGTTAGCCCAAGCCCGACTCTTGAGAAGGCTAAAGAGGGTTCAGTTCAGCAATTAAATGACGACTATTCCCTATTTACTGAAAGGGCTGCTCAAGCCGTCAACTGCAGGGCGGAAAACTCGTCCAGGAACAGGCGCACGCGGGGGTGGGTGCGTAGGATCGATGCCGGGCATTTCGTGGTGACCGGCCCGAGGCAGGCGGCGGCCACGGCTTGGGCTTTGCGTAGGCCGGGCACGACGACGCTCAGGTGCCGGGCTTGCCGGAAGACGGGGATCGTGAGGCTCAAGGCTTCCTTGGGGACGTCGGCCAAGGTGGCGAAGCAACCGTCGTTGAGCTGCTGCTGGCGGCAGGCATGGTCGAGCTGCACGACTTTGACCAGTTTGCGGTCCTCGAAGTCGGCGACCGGTGGGTCGTTGAACGCGATGTGCCCGTTCTCGCCGATGCCGAGGCAAATGAGGTCGATGGGAGCGGCGGTCAGGAGCGCCGCATAGCGCGCGGCTTCTTCGTCCGGATGCGGGGCTTCCCCGCAGAGTTCGGCGAAGCTGCCGAGCGCGACGTGATTCAGGAAATGCTGGCGCAGGTAGGTGCGGAAACTGGCGGGGTGCTTGGAGCCGAGGCCGATGTACTCGTCCATGTGGAACCCATCGATACGCGTCCAATCCACGCGGTCGGTGGCCGCCCTTAGATGCGCGAGGAACTCGTTCTGGGAGGGAGCACAGGCGAAGATGACCCGGGCGCGGGGTTGGCGGGCGAGCGTGTCCGCAAGCACCTGGGCCACGTGCGCGGCGGCTTGTCGGCCCATCTCGTCGCGGGTCGGCAAGATGTCCGTGGGGATCGGCTGGGCGGCGCCGTTCATGGTCAAGCCATGATGCCCTTGACCTGTTTGCCGGCGATGCCGGTGAGGCGGACGTCGAGGCCTTGGGCTTTGACCGTGAGGCGGGTGTGCTCGATGCCCATGAGGGCGAGCATCGTGGCGTGGAGGTCGTGGACGTTGACGACGTTCTCGACGGAGCGGTAACCGAGCTCGTCGGTGGCTCCGTAGACGGTGCCGGCCTTCACGCCGCCGCCGGCTAGGAAGACGCTGAAGCCGAGGATGTGGTGGTCGCGGCCGCTGCCTTGGCCCATCGGGGTGCGGCCGAATTCGCCGCCCCACAGCAGGAGGGTCTCTTCCAGCATGCCGCGCTGCTTGAGGTCGGCGATGAGGGCCGCGGTGGCTTGGTCGACGTCCTTGGCCGCGGAGCGCATGCCGTCCTCGATGCCGCCGTGGTGGTCCCAAGCGCGGTGGTAAAGCTGGATCATGCGGACGCCGCGTTCGGCCAGACGGCGGGCCATCAGGCAGTTCGACGCGAAGGAGCCGTCGCCGACTTCCTTGATGCCGTAGTTCTCGAGGGTCTTGGGCGACTCGTTCTTGAAATCGAGGAGGTCGGGCACACTGGTCTGCATCTTGAAGGCCAGCTCATATTGGGCGATGCGCGTGGCGATCTCGGGGTCGACGG
>RFQN01000037.1 GCA_009924965.1 Verrucomicrobiota bacterium | reverse complement strand
TTCTTCTCCTGGTCGCGGAGGTTGGCGGCTTCCTCGAACTTCTGGTGGCGCGAGGCGTCTTCCTTCTGGAGGACGACGGCGTCGATATCGGCCTGAGCCTTGTCGAGCTCGGGCGGCAGGTTCAGGGAACGGATGCGGGCGCGGGCACCGGCTTCGTCCATGACGTCGATGGCCTTGTCCGGCAGGTGACGGGAAGTGATGTAGCGGTGCGACAGGCGGACGGCGGCCTCGATGGCGGCGTCGGTGTATTCGCACTTGTGGTGGTCTTCGTACTTCGAACGGATGCCGCGCAGGATGAGCACGGCGTCCTCCGGGGACGGGTCGTCGACCTTGACGGACTGGAAGCGGCGCTCGAGGGCGGCGTCCTTCTCGATGTGCTTGCGGTATTCGGACAACGTCGTGGCGCCCACGCACTGGATCTCGCCGCGGGACAGGGCCGGCTTCAGGATATTGGACGCGTCCATCGCGCCTTCGGCCGCGCCGGCGCCGACGATGGTGTGCATCTCGTCGATGAACAGGATGATGTTCTTGGCGCGCTTGATCTCGTCCATGATGCCCTTGATGCGCTCCTCGAACTGACCGCGGTACTTGGTGCCGGCGACCATGAGCGCGAGGTCGAGCGTCACGACCTTGCGGTCGAGCAAGATTTCAGGGACGACGCCCGAAGCGATCTCCTGGGCGAGGCCTTCGACGATGGCGGTCTTGCCGACACCGGCTTCGCCGATGAGGACAGGGTTGTTCTTCGTGCGGCGGCAGAGGATCTGCACGACGCGGCGAATTTCTTCCTTACGGCCGATGACAGGATCGAGTTCGCCCGCGCGGGCGAGCTCCGTGAGGTCGCGGCCGAAAGTCTTGAGCAGCGAGAGGCGCTCGCCACGGCCGGGACGGCCACCTTCTTCGCCGGAACGGCGGGGCGGCGGGGCGTCCTCACCCTCGGGCTTGTCTTCGGACGGGGCGTCGTCGGACTTGGCTTCGCCTTCGACCGAGGCATTCGGGTCGATGTCGGCGAGGATCTCCTTGCGGCAACGCTCGAGGTCGACGTCCAGCTGCTGCAGCACGCGGGCGGCAACGCCCTCCCCTTCCTTCAGGAGGCCCAGCAAGATGTGTTCGGTGCCCACGTAAGCATGGCCGAGGCTGCGGGCCTCGGTGACGGCATGCGCCATGACCTTCTGCACACGCGGCGTCAGCGGAATGGTGTCGGGCGCCTTGGCTTCTTCCGGCCCCTGGCCGACCTGCTTCTCGACCGCGGCGCGGACGTTCTTTAGGTCGAGGCCCATGCGGCCGAGGACGTTGACGGCCACGCCTTCACCCAGCTTGATCAGGCCCAGCAGGATGTGCTCGGTCCCGACGTAGTTGTGGTTGAATCGGCGTGCTTCGGCCCGGGCGAGCTCCACGACCTTACGGGCGCGGGGCGTGAAATTGTTGTTGTTCTTGTCCTTGTCCATGGGATGGGTGGTGAGGTGGGCGGGTAGCCCTATTTAGCAGGTACTATGCCCAAGCCATTCGGGGCATCAAGCGGGGACCCTAGATTGTAAATAACCTCGCCTTTTGCCTTTGCCAGCGGTCGGACGGGCTTGTTTCTTTTAGGCTACACCATGGGAATCAGCATGCAAGCAGCGGGACCCGCCCTCCATGGGCTCGTCCAAGGGCTCCAAGGCCAGAAAGTGGCCGTATTGGGGCACATGCGCCCGGATGGCGACTGCATCGGCTCCCAGGTCGCCCTGTGCCGCATCCTGATGGCGGCGGGCATCGACGCCCTCTGCGTCAACCGTGACCGCGTCCCGCCAAACATGGTGTCCTATACCCAGGGGGTGACCTTCCTCACGGGTGACCAATATGTCCCAGATGGCCGGGTGGCTGTCGCGGTCGACTGTGCCGATGCGTCCCGCATCGGGCCGGACCTGCTCGACAAGTTCGGCGGCCAACTCTGGGGCAACATCGACCACCATGCGTCGAACCCCGGCTACGCTCAGCACAACATCGTGGTGAAGACCGCCGCCGCGACCTGCCATGTGCTCGCCTACGGGGCGCTCCGCCAGAACCTCGGTTGCGACGCCGCCACCGCCAAGGCCCTCCACCTCGGTATCGTGACCGACACCGGTCGCTTCAGCTACGCCAGCGCGACGGCCGAAGTCTTCGCCTTGGCCGCCGAACTCATCGAACGCGGCGCGAATCCGGCCGAGACCAATTTCCTCGTGTTCGAGCACGAAAGCCGCGGCAAGCTCGAGCTTACCAAGCGCTTCCTGAACACGATCCAATTCCACGAAGACGGCAAGATCTGCTCAGGCGAGATCACGCAAGCCGACTACGCCGCGACGGGCACGACCAAGGAAGACAAGGAAGGCCTCGTGGAATTCCCGCGTTCGGTCGAAGGCGTCGAAATCGCCGTGCTCATGGAAGAAGGCCGCGACGGCGTAAGAGGCAGCCTCCGCGGCCGCGACCCGCGCCTACGCCTGGACCTCCTTGCCGGCAAGTTGAACGGCGGTGGCCACGTCCTCGCCGCCGGCTTCAACATGCTCGGCTGCACGTTGGCCAAGGACCGGGCCCGCATCCTCGGCATCGTCGCCGCCCATTACCGCGAGCAGACCGCCCGATGAGCACCGGCCTCCCCGAACCCGAAGGCGTCCTGCTCGTCGACAAGCCGCAAGGCATCACTTCCCACGACGTTGTCGACAAGGTCCGCTGGCTCTACCAGACGCGCCGGGTCGGCCATGCCGGCACGCTCGACCCCATGGCGACGGGGCTGCTCATCATCCTGGTGGGCAAGGCCACCAAGGCTTCCCAATACCTGATGTCGCAGGAGAAGGAATACCTCGGGGAAGCCACGCTGGGCGTGGTGACCGACTCGCAGGATGCGGACGGCGCCACCGTGGAGACCAATCCCGTCCCGGCGTTCACGCGCGAAGACCTCACGGCGGCGATGAACGCGATGCGGGGCGACCAGCAGCAGATTCCGCCGATGCATTCGGCGAAGAAGATCGGCGGCAAGAAGCTTTATGAACTCGCGCGCCAAGGCGTCGAGGTCGAGCGCGAGCCGCGTTTCATCCGTATCGAAGCCTTCGAGCTGCTGTCTTGGGAGAGCCCGCGCCTCAACTTCCGCGTGCACTGCACCAAAGGGACCTACGTGCGCACCATCGCCTACGACCTCGGCCGCAAGCTCGGGCCCGGTGCGCACCTCACGATGCTGCGCCGCACGCTTTCAGGCTCCCTGAAGATCGACCGCGCGAAGACCTTGATGGAACTCGGGGCGATGTCGCGCGAAGAGCTCCTCGCCTGCCTGATCCCCGTGCACGAAGCCGTGCCGAGCATCGCCTTGGGATGAGCCACCCCGCGAGCATCCACCTCGCCCTCGGGGCGTTCGACGGCGTGCACCTCGGCCACCGCGCGGTCCTCCACTCCGCCCGCGCCGCGGCCCGCCAAGCCCACGGTCAGGTCGGCGTGATGACCTTCGAGCCGCATCCAAGCAAGGTCCTGCGTCCGGAAGCGGCGGTCCCGCTCATCCTCAACCGCGCCCAGAAGGACGAGCGGCTCACGGAAGCCGGCGCCGAGTTCATCCACCACCAGGAATTCACCCTGCAGCACGCGGCGATGGAGGCCGCGGATTTCCCGGCCTGGCTGCTCCATCACTTCAAGGGCCTGCGTTCGCTGCACGTGGGCGCGAACTTCCGCTACGGCCAAGGCCGAGCGGGCGACGGCGACACCTTGGTCCGCGACGCGGGCAAGCTCGGCCTCACGGTCCAGCTCGTCGACCCCGTGCTGCTCGATGGAGCGGCCGTCAGCAGCTCGCGCATCCGCACCGCCCTGCGGCACGGCGACCTGGCCCTGGCCAACCGCATGCTGCTCCGGCCCTACGAGGCCACGGGTACCATCATCGACGGACGCCGCCTCGGCCGCACCATCGGCTTCCCCACCCTCAACCTGCCGTGGAGCCCCGAGCTCCGGCCGGCCTTCGGCGTCTACGCCGTGGAACTCGTGAACGCGACCGGCGTCGCCGAACCCGCGATCGCCAACTGGGGGCTCCGGCCGACGGTCGAAAGCGGCCCGGTCGAACCGCTGCTCGAGACGCACCTCCTCCGGCCTTCCGGCCCGTTGCCTGTGACCGGCGACGCCGTCCGCATCCGCTGGCTGCACTTCCTCCGGCACGAGCAGAAGTTCGCGGACCTCACGGCGCTGCAGACGCAGATCGCCGACGACGCGCGCGCCGCGGCCGTCATCCACGGCCTCGCGGGCGGACGCTGAGCGGGAGCCTCAGGAAACGAACTTCTTGATGATGCCGCCGAAGGCACCATTCGAGAAGAACACGATGCAGCGAGCCCCCTGCCCTTCAGCCGTGTGCTGGCGCAAGGCGTCTAACAGGGCGTCGTTCGAAGCCGGCGCAAAACCACGGCGACCGGCGGCGGTGAGGGCGGCGGCCACGCCCGTGCTGTCGAAGCTTTCGCCGCCCAACTTATCGGCGCGGTGAGCCGGGGCGAGGTAGACGTCGTCGGCCAACATGAGCGCGTCGCGGAACGCGTCCTGCATGACCTTCCGGGCGGCGGTGTTGCTGCGCGGTTCGAAGCAGGCCACGAGGCGATGACGCGGATAACGCGCGCGCAAGGACTCGAGCGTCAGCTTCAGCGCCGTCGGGTGATGGCCAAAATCCTCGATGACTACGCGGTCGGGGCGCTCGACCAGCACCTGCTGGCGACGCATCACGCCTTGGAACTTCGCCAAGGCGTCGAGCTTAAGCTTCGTCGGATTCTGGGCATCGAGCAACAGGCCGGCGGAAACCGCCGCCATCGCCGCGTTGCGGGCATTGAACAGACCGGGCAAGGCCCACTGCACCCGACCCCACTCCTGGCCCTTCCAAAGCAACGTGAAAGAAGAGCCCGTCGGGCTCTCCTGGAAGTCGGCGATGACCGCATCGTTCGCGGGGCCGGTGCCGACGCGGACCACCGGGGCCCAACTGACGTTCTTCACCAAACCGAGGACATTGGCGTCGTCGCCATTGGCGACCACCGCGCCGTCGCGCGGGACGATGCGGATGACGTGCGAGAACGTGCGCAGAACGTCGTCGAGGTCGCGGAAGATGTCGGCATGGTCGAACTCGCAGTTGTTGATCGCGAGGACGTGCGGCAGGTACTGGATGAACTTGCTGCGCTTGTCGAAAAAGGCGGTGTCATACTCGTCACCCTCGATGACGAACGGGCCGCCGGATTTACCGGGATTCGAACTGTCCGGCAGGTCGCGCGGGACGCCGCCCACGAGCCAGCCGGGCTGCGCACCGTTGGCCTCGAGCAGGACGGCCGCCATGCACGTGGTCGTCGTCTTGCCGTGCGTGCCGGCGACGACGATGTTGCGGCGCTCGTTCAGCAGGCGCGTGCGGAGGAGCTCCGGGAGCGAAACGTACGGCTGCGTGCGGGCTTCCAGCAGCCACTCGACCTCGGGATGGCCGCGCGACGCGACGTTCCCGACGACGACGAGGTCGGGCTTGAGCCGGGCCAGGCGTTCGGCCGACCAACCTTCGAGGATCTCGATGCCGGCGCCGCGCAGGTGGTCCGACATCGGCGGGTAGACGCCCGTGTCGGAACCGAGCACCTCATGGCCGAGGGAACGCATCAACAACGCTGCGTTGCCCATCGCCGTGCCGCAGATGCCCATGAAATAAATCCGCATGGGGGCATAAAAGCCCACGGGCCACCGAGGGCGAGCCGAGAACGGCAACGACCCGACCAAAAGGAGGACCCCGGCCACCTTGCGGCGACCGGGGTCCGAGACCTTCTTTGACTGTACCTTCGGGCTATCGGCCGAGGTTCACTGGCACTGACTGTTTCTGACTGTCGGGACCGTCTGACTGTCGGCTAGCGCTGACTTTCGGACTGACTGGACCGTCCTTAACCATCTGGGCCACTGACTAGACCGTCGACTAGCCGGTACCGTCCTTACGCCGCCCGTCCCAAGTCGCCCAGATCCGTGGACTTTGGGTGATTACGCTTCTCTTTCTCCAGGCGATGGCGGCGGCGAAGCTGGCGATCGACTTTATCGATCAAAATATCGATGGATTTGTACAGGTCCTCGGATTCCTCGCGCACCACGATGTCCGGACCCGGCAATTCCAACCGGATCTGGGCGGCGAACTCACGGCTGTGGTCGCGGTTGCGGTTGTAGACGAGCTCGACGTGCACGCGGATGATCCGCGGGTTGTGGCGCATCAGTCTTTCGACTTTGGCGCACACCGTATCCTTCAGGGCGTCGGTGAGGTCCATATGGACCCCGGTCACGACTACCGGAGCATTGCTCATGTGTGTTGTGTTTTGGGGTTTCGCGTGAGAACCTGCTTCCATGTCAAAGAACCAGACCATCGATGATTTCCTCAGAAGTTTTTCCTGTGTGATCATAACGGGCGCTTCCTCCGGCATTGGTCGCGCGATTCTCTCGCGCATCTACAATTCTGGGACCACCGCGGCCGTGTTCAACCTTTCCCGCACGGCTCCGGAGGGGGTGCCGAATACCTGCAAGCTGACTCATCTTACCTGCGACCTCTCCCAACCCGCTCAGGTTGAGGGCGTTGTCGTCGAATTACGGAAACTAATGCCGGCAGAAGGTAGAATTCTGCTCGTGAATAATAGCGGCTTCGGGGCGTACGGGGAGTTCCCCGCCCCTGGCCTCGACCACACGCTGCAGATGGTCGACGTCAACGTGCGCGCGCCCGTGCAGCTCACGGGCCTGCTCTGGGACGAACTCAAGCGCCGCGGCGGCCAAGTCGCCACGGTGGCTTCGCTCGCCGGCTACCAACCGACGCCGCTGATGACGACCTACGCCGCAACGAAGGCCTTCATGCTGCACTGGAGCATCGCGCTCGACGCGGAAGCCAAGCCCTACGGCGTGCGCTGCGTGGCGATCTGCCCCGGACCGGTCTCGACGAACTTCTCCAAGGCCGCGGGCTTCTCCGGCCCCACCGGCCTCGGAGGCCAGACCGCCGAGGAGTGCGTGGACGAAGCGCTCTACGCGATGGCGAAGTCGCGACCTCAGGTCATCCCGGGCTGGAAGAACCGCTTGCTCGGCATGTTCAGCGCGCGCCTGCCGAAGCCCTGGGCCGCGGCCATCGGCCTCCGGATGATCCGCCGCCTCCGGCTGGACCGCTTCGTGCAGCGCTGATCAGCCCTCGGCGGACGCCAGCAATTCGCGGGCGTGCGACAACGCGACCTTGCTCGCGCGGTCGCCCAGCATGCGGGCCAACTCCGACTCCCGGTCCTTGCGCTTCCCGTGCACGGGCGCGATGGCGACGGTGGTCGACCGGTCGTCCTGGGTCTTGGTGACGACGAGGTGGGCATGGCCCAAGGCCGCGACCTGCGGCAAGTGCGTGACGCAGAAGACCTGGTGCGCCGCGCCAAGCGCCGCGAGCTCGCGGCCGACCTGCGCCCCGATTTCGCCGCCCACGTTGGCGTCGACTTCGTCGAAGACCAGTACCGGGGTCTGGTCGACGGCGGCGAGGACGGTCTTCAAAGCCAGCATGACGCGCGCGGCTTCGCCGCTGGAGGCGATCTGGTCGAGCGGCAGGAGGTCTTGGCCGGCGTTGGGACAGAAAAGGAAACGGACGGTATCGGCGCCTTGCGGGCCGAGTTCGGCGGCGGCGACTTCGATCCGCAGGTCCGCCTTCTTAAAGCCCAGTGCCCCGAGCATCTTGCGCACCGCGCCCGCCAACTTATCGGCGGCCTTGGCACGGGCAGCATGGAGGTTGGCCGCCTGCTTGCGGAGGTCTTGCTCCACCTGGGCTGCCTCGGCGCGGAGTTTGGCCACGCGTGCTTCGACGTCGCCCTGCGAAAGCAGCCGTTGGGCGATGCTGTCGCGCTTGGCGCGCACGTGCCCGGCCTCGGGGCCGTACTTGCGGCGGAACTCCAACCAAAGGTTCATCTTCGCCTCGAGCTCGCCGATGGACTCGTCGTCCTCGGACAAACCACGGGCCAGGCGGGCGTAGTCGGCGCGGATGTCTTCCGCCTCTGCGGCCAGCGCGTTGAGCCGATCGCGCAGCGTCGCCGATTCCTCGTCGATGCGGGCCACCTCGTCGGAGGCCTTCAGCAACTTGGGCAGGACCTCGCCGAGGCCATCCGCGCTCAACCCGGCGTCGAGCTGCCCCAGCAAAGCCGCCAACTCTTGGGACCGCGAGGCCCGAGCGTGATCGCGCTCGAGCTTGGCGATGGCGTCGTCGGACAGGTCCAGGGAATTGAGTTTGTCCAACTGCGAGCGCAGGAAAGCCTCTTCGTCTTCGGACAGCTTCTCCGCCCCGGCGGCCTCTTCCGCCTCGCGCAGGAGGGACAGCCGCTGACGCCAGCCTGTGCGATAGAGCGCCAAGGCCTTCGCCAAATTGGCATGCAGGTCGAGCATCGCCAGTTGCGTCTCGGCCCGCATCAGCTTCTGCGGTTCGCCCGGGCCGTGGAAATCGATCCAAAGTTCGCCGAGCTGCTGCAGCTGCGCCAGCGTGGCGGCGCCACCGTTGACGGAGATGCGGCCCGCCTTGGTCGCGTGGACCGAACGCTTCAGCAGCAGCAGACCCTCATCGCAGACCGGCAGGTCGAGTTCCTGCAGCAACGCATCGAAGCGCGGGTCCTCGCCGATCTCGAACTCCGCCTCGACGACGCATTCCTCGGCGCCCTTGCGCACCACCGTCTTCGCCGCGCGGTGACCGGCGAGCAAGGAAAGCGCCCCCAGCAGGACGGACTTACCGGCGCCGGTCTCCCCGGTGACGACGGTGAAGCCGGCGCCCAGTTCCAGTTCGGCGCGATCCATCAAGGCGAGGTCGCGGATGACGAGGCGGCGAATCATAGGACGGGACGGGAACCGTAGAGGGCGGAGCCGACGCGGACGCACGTCGAGCCCTCGGCCACGGCGAGCTCAAGGTCGCCGCTCATGCCCATCGACAGCTCCGGTAGTTTGACGCCGAAGCGCGTCTCCAGGCCATCGCGGCAACGGCGCAACTCGGCGAAAGTGCGCTGGGCGACCGCAGGGTCATCGGAAAGCGGGGCGATGGCCATCAAGCCAACCACCTTGAGCGAACGGTGCGGCAACAACGCTTCGAGGACGGCCGGGGCCTCCGCGAGGTCGCAACCGAACTTCGCCGGGTCGTTCCCGGAATTGACCTGCACGTAGACCTCGCGGGATAGGCCGAGCTCGGTGGCGATGCGGCCGAGCCGGGCGGCCAATTCGACCGAATCGACGGATTGCAGCACGTCGAAGGCCTGGAGGGCTTGCTTGGCCTTGTTGGACTGGAGGTGCCCGATCAGCTCCCAACGCAGCCCTGCGGGCGACTGAGGCCGCTTTAAGAGGGCCTCCTGCACCCGATTCTCCCCCACGGACGTCAGGCCGAAGCGGTGGGCGTATTCCGCGGCCGCAACAGGGTGCGTTTTGGTCACCGGCAGTAGCCGGACCGAAGCCGGCGAGCGCCCAGCGGCTTGGCAGGCCTGGTGCAGACGGGCCAAAACAGCCTGACAATGGGCGGTAAACTGGTCGTAGGTGACCATTTGAGCAGTATGAACACCCTAAGCCGCGGGAGTCAACGCCTCCTATTTGCTTAAAAGCGGCGTTTTTCCCTCTTTGGATAAGCCGTTCTACACTTGAAGGAACCTTCCATTAGATTTAGTAATCAAAGACCTCTCACCATGCACATCGAGAACCTCAAGATCTTCCGGGACCTGGTCGACAACGAAAGCTTCTCCAAGGCCGCCAAGCTCAACGCCATCACCCAGTCGGCCGTCAGCCAGCAGCTCCGCTCGATGGAGAAGCACTTCAACGTGCTCATCGTCGACCGCAGCCAGAAGCAGTTCCGCCTGACCCGCGAAGGCCGCAGCCTGTATGAAGCCTCCAAGGACATCCTGAACCGCTATGAGCAGGTCGCCAGCGAGATGCAGGAGATGCGCAAGGTCGTGAGCGGCACCGTGCACGTGTCCACCATCGTTTCCATCGGCCTTCATGAACTCCCGCCCTACGTGAAGCGCTTCATGCAGGAGTTCCCCCATGTCAACGTGCGCGTCGAGTACCGCCGCTCGAACCTCGTCTACGAGGATGTCGTCTCGAGCGCCGTGGACTTCGGCCTGGTCGCCTTCCCGCAGAAATACCGCCAGGTGGAGATCATCCCCTTCATGGAAGACCAACTGGTCGCCATCTGCGCGCCCAAGCACAAGCTCGCCGCGAAGAAGGAGATCGAGCTCGCCGACCTGCAGGGCTGCAAGTTCATCGGCTTCGACCAGGACATCCCGACCCGCAAGGCCCTCGACCAGTTCTTCCGCGAACAACGCATCGAACTCGAACCGTCGATGGAGTTCGACAACATCGAAACGCTGAAGCGCGCCGTGGAAGTCGACGCCGGCGTGGCGCTTGTCCCGGAAGGCACGATCCGCTCCGAGATCGAGCAAGGCACGCTCGTGAAGCTCCGCCTGCGCGACCGCCGCGTGGCCCGTCCGCTCGCCATCCTGCACCGCAAGGGCCGCGTGCTGACGCCGGCGATGAAGCGCTTCCTGGCGCTCATGCTGAACGGCCTGAACGGCAAGGGTGTCGAAAGCGCCTAAGGGCTAGACCCGGGCGGCCCGCTCGAGATTTGCCTGTGCACCGAGTGCAACGGCGTGCTGATGCTCGACGACAAGCAA
>RFQN01000360.1 GCA_009924965.1 Verrucomicrobiota bacterium | reverse complement strand
CGGTCTTCGGGCGAGAGGAGGTGGACGGCGCGCTTGCCGGTGATGCCGAGCACGGGTCCGTTGCGGGTCAGGATGTGCAGGCGACGGCCGGAGGGGATGATCTGGTCGTGTCCGCCGAGGAACTCGAAGTAGAGGTAGCCCTTGTCGTCGACGTGCGAGATGATGAGGCCGATTTCGTCGATGTGGCCGGCGAACATCAGCGTGGGGCCGCCGTTGCCCTTGAGGGTCGCGATGCGGTTGCCGATGGAATCCTTGGCGTAGGTGTCGGCCGACTTGGCGACATACTCGTCGATCACCGCCTGCGCGGCGAACTCGTGGCCCGTGGGGGACTTCGCGGTGAGGAGGTCCTTCAGGAAGGGCGGGTAGTCGGTGATGGCGCGGGATTTCTTGGACATGCCGCACGGTAAACCGTCCGCTCGCCAAAACACAAGCGGAGGT
The DNA here is from genome assembly GCA_009924965.1 of Verrucomicrobiota bacterium. Taxonomy (GTDB): domain Bacteria; phylum Verrucomicrobiota; class Verrucomicrobiia; order Opitutales; family UBA953; genus UBA953. The sequence continues at coordinate 1,109 of RFQN01000360.1, read as the reverse complement.
CGTGGCCTTTTTCGGTCAAATCAACCGAGCGACCTTACTTACCGGGCTGGGTGAAGGGTGGGAGCTCGAACTTCACGGGCTCCGGACCAACGCGTGGGTCGCCGACTTCCTTGAGCGTGGCGAGCAGCTGTGCACCGAGTTTACGGAGGGGTTCCGCATAGGCCGGGTCGGCGGCGACGTTCTTGATTTGGTAAGGGTCCTTCGCCAAGTCGTAGAGTTCTTCGGCCGGGCGCCGGCCAAAGGTGAGGTCGTAGACCCACTTGTACTGCGGGTCGTCGAAGTGATGGATGACCCAGGCCTTGGTTGGGCTAGCGTCCATGTCGGCGAAGGCGGTGTAAGTGCTCTGTTCGAGTTTCTCGAAGGAGGGCAGGTCTGCCCGGCTCGTGAAGCGAGGGCTGCCCATAGGCCAGCGGTCGGGCGCAAAGTTGCGGATGTAGAGGAAGTCCTTCGTGCGGAGGGCGCGATGCGGGTAGGGTAGGTTGCCTTCGCGGGCGGAACCGACGTGGCGTTCGCGTCCCGTGACCACCCAGGTGCGCGTCGGGTCGATCTGGCCACTGCCTTCCTCGCGAAGCACGGGGAGCAGGCTCTTGCCGGTCATCACGGCCGGCGGAGCCACGCGGCCGAAGGCGAGGAACGTCGGCGCCAGGTCCATGAGGTTCACGAAGTCGTCGACGACGCGGCCGCCCTTGATGGTGGGGCCACGGACGATGAGGGCGACGTGCGTGCCGTGGTCGACCAAGTTGCACTTCCCCATGGGCACGCCAGGCATGCCGTGGTCGCCGCTGATGACGAAGAGCGTGTTATCAAGTTCCCCGCGCCGTTCCAGTTCGGCGATGAGCACGCCGATGCCGGCGTCCCAGGCCTGGCATTCGCCCAGGTAGTCGGCGATGTCGTCGCGCACTTCCGGGACGTCGGGCAGGAAGGGCGGCAGCTTGCCTTTGAGGTCGTCGGGCCGGATGCCCCAGAGGTTCACGCCGCTGTGCTTCTCGTAGGTACGATGGGTGAGGGTGGGGCCGAACCAATAGCAGAAGGGCTGGTCGCCCTTGCGGTCCCCGAGGAAGGCCTGGAAGTTGCCGCGGACCTCATCGAGCAGCTTTTCCTTGGCCGCG
>RFQN01000359.1 GCA_009924965.1 Verrucomicrobiota bacterium | reverse complement strand
GTTCACCGTAGACGGCGAGGAGTTCGTCGAACTTCGTCGGCAGCTTCTTGGTCAGGGCGGCTTGGAGGGTGGCGTCGAGCGGCGTGGCGGACTTGGCGAGGAGTTCGGCGGAGAGCTTGGCCTTGAAGGCTTCGTCGGGCGTGCCGAGCAGGCGTGCCCAGAGTCCGAACAGCGGGTCGGTGGCGACCAAGCGGGGCTTCAACGTCTTCTTCCAGCCGGCGAGGACCGGCGGATAGAGGCCGAGGCGCTTGGCCTCCTGCGCGTCGTCGAACTTCGCGTCGGCGAGCGAGCGCCGCAGGACGCCGAGGTAGGCCGTGGTCTTGACGGCGGAGAAGGAGCCGTCGCGGCGGTTCGTGCGGAACTCCACGACCTTCGCTTCCTTGGTGGCGAGTTCCTTCTCGAATTCTTCCGTGTCCTTCGTCGGCGTGAAGGGCTTGAGCAGTGGCTTGTCCTTGGGCTCCTCGCTGGAGTTGAAGACCGCGTAGAGCGCGTAGTAGTCCGTGGAGGGCAGGGGGTCGGACTTATGGTCGTGGCAACGGGCGCAACCCATCGTGAGCCCTTGCGTGCCGCGCATCACCACGTCGATGCGGTCGTCGATGATGTCCTGCTGGTTGTTGAGGAAGCGGCGGCCGAGGGTGAGGAAGCCCAAGGCGGCGAGGTCGCGGGTGTCCTCGCCCGTGACGAGCGCATCCGCCGCGAGCTGCAGCTTGAGGAAGCGGTCGTATGGCATGTCCGCGTTGAAGGCGCCGACGACCCAATCGCGGTAGGTGTAGGCGTAGGCGTAGCGGCGTTCTTCCTCGAAGACATAGCCTTTGGTGTCGGCGTAGCGCGCGACGTCGAGCCAGTGGCGGCCCCAGCGTTCGCCGAAGGCAGGCGCGGCGAGGAGGCGGTCGACGAGCTGTTCGTAGGCCTGCGGGTCGCGGTCCGCGACGAAGCGTTCGATGTCCTCGGCGGACGGCGGCAAGCCGTGCAAGGTGAAGTAGGCGCGACGGATGAGCGTCTCCTTGGACGCTTCCGGCGAGTAGGTCAGGCCTTGGGCTTCGAGCTTCGCCAGCAGGTGGCGGTCGACGTCATTGCGCACACGCTCGGCGGCGGCGACTTTCGGTAGGGTGGGGGCGGCGATGGGTTGGAAGGCCCAGTGCTTGCGCGGGTCGGCGATCTCGGGCTGGCCCGAGGTCGGCCAAGGGAGTCCTTGGCGCACCCACTCGGTGAGCGCGGCAATCTCCTTCGGCGCGAGCTTCTTGTCCTCGCTCGGCATCGCTTCGACGTCCTTCCGCTTGGTGTGGTTGATCGCCAAGATGAGGCGGCTTTGTTCGGGCTGGCCGGGGACGACGACGGGGCCGACTTCGCCGCCTTTGAGGATGTAGGCCCGGGCATCGAGGCGGAGTCCCGACTTCTGCTTCTTCGGCCCGTGGCATTCGTAGCAGTTCTCGGCGAGGATCGGGCGGACTTCCTTCTCGAAGAACTCGAGCTGGGCGGCGGTCGGCACGGCATCAGCCCCGGCCAAACGCCCGGTCAGGGCGAGGCCTGCCAGCAGCAGGAAGGCAGGGGCTTTCATAGT
>RFQN01000358.1 GCA_009924965.1 Verrucomicrobiota bacterium | reverse complement strand
CCGCGATGCGGCCTTCGCGTGGTTGGTAGGAGGCGTAGAGCGTGCACCAGTCGTCCTGCAGTTTGGCCTTCGCGCGGAACCCATCGAGCGCCCGCAGTTTAGTCGGCGAACCGGCCTCCTTCAGTTGGGCGTTGATCGCTGTCCAAAGGGGGTGCTTGGTCGCCATGCCGGGACTATGGTCGCCGCGGAGGGGCTTTCAAGCGGCCGCCCTGTCATATTATTCACAAAACAAAAAGGGCGTGCCGAAGCACGCCCTTGGTCGGGAAGCCTTGGTCGGCTTACTTGCCGGCCGGGAGCGGGTGTTCCTTGAGGATTTCCTCAGGCGTGTACATCGCGGTACGGCCCTTGGTCGCTTCGCGGACCTTCTTCACCTGGGCCGGGGTGACCGGGGGCAGGTTGTTGCCCCAGGACTGGCGGACGTAGGTGAGCACGCCGGCGATTTCGTCGTCCTTCAGCATCTGGCCGAGGGGCGTCATCGCGGCCTGGCCGGCGGCGACGTCGCCGTACTGCTTACCCAGGAACGTCATCTTGCCGTACATGCCGTTGAGCACGAGCTTGATGGCGCGGTCGGGTTCGCCGTCGATCCACGGGTTGGTCGGGTAGCCCGTCATCTTGGCGAGGGACGGGTAGCTGCCGAAGGTCGGCTTGCCCTTGTCGGGGAAGCTGTCGATGCCCTTGCCGTCGGCCTGGTGGCAGGTGACGCAGAGCGCCTCGCGGTGGTAGACTTCCTTGCCGAGGTCGTAGAGCTTCTTGTCGGCCTTGGAGAGCTTCTTGTCGGTCGGGCCGTAGACGGTCTCGGAAGGCTTCTTGATCGAAGCCATGTTGAAGTCCTTGCCTTCCGGCAGGGACGCCAGCTGCTTCATCGTCTCGCGGAAGCAGTACGCGATGTACTGGTCCTTCTCATCCTTCACGGTGAGGGCGGCGGCGATGGCGCGCTTGGTGTCGGCGCCGTTGAAGAAGCTCAGGGCACGGACGGACTCGAGGCGGACGCGCGGGTGCTCGTCCTTGATGGCGGCTTCCACGAGCGCGAGGGCGTCGGGGATGCGGTCACGCTGGTAGCAGACGACGCGGACGGCCTGGGCGCGGGCGTTGTGCTCGGGCGACTTCAGGAGGGCCTTGATGAGGTCGAGGTTGACCACGTTGTGCCACTGGTGGACCCAGAGGGCCTCCAGGATGTGGTGGGCGTCTTCCTTCTTGGAGGCGTCGAACTGCTTGACCCACTTCTGGGTGGCGGCGATGACCTCGGCGCTGTCGTGCTTGTGCAGCTCGATCTTGGCGCGCTGGCGGACGTTGTCTTCGTGTTCCTTGAGGAGCTCGAGCAGGTTGGCGATGGACTCGCCGTCGATCTTCTTGGGCGTCAGCAGGGGACGGCCCGGGAAGGTGATGCGGTAGAGGCGGCCGTGCTGGTGGTCGCGGTTCGGGTCGCGCAGGTGGTGCTGCAGGTGGCCGATGAGCATCTGCGACCAGTCCATGACGTAGAGCGAGCCATCAGGGGCGACGGCGATGTCCGCCGGGCCGTGGTATAGGGCGGGAGCAAGGTCCAAGGCCTTGGCGGGCGCAGGCGGCTCTTG
>RFQN01000357.1 GCA_009924965.1 Verrucomicrobiota bacterium | reverse complement strand
CGCAGGGAATGAAGCCGATGGGGACGCCGAGGCGTTTCTGCAATTCGTCGCCCAGCGCTGGCAGAAGGCTGCCGCCGTTGCCCGACGCGCCAGGTTGGGGGTCGGCGCAGGGTTGCCAGACGCCTTTGGGGGTCAGTGAGAATACTTGGTCGGACGTCGCCTTCGTCTTTCCGGCGCCATGGTTGGCGGAGTTGGATTGGCCTGTGACGACGAAGACCTCGCCGATGCCGAAGTGGACGGCGGCCGCGCTGCCGAGCGGTTGGTCGCCTTGGACCGCGCGGGCTTCGAGGGTGTGCAGGCCTTTGGATAGATTGACGGTGGCCGCGAAGCCCAGTGTGCCTGGCTTGCCCTCCACGGCAGCCGTCTGCAGGCGCTGCCAAGCCCCGCCATCACAGCGAATCTCCACCGCGGCACCATCGCCTTGCACCTGGCCGTTCACCTCGACGCGCCCGGAGTCGGCGCTTTGGCGCTGCACCACCGCGTGTTCGGTCGGGCTGAGGAGCGTGACGGACGTTTCCGCCGCAGAGAGGGCGGCGCAGCTGAGCAGCCAGGCGAAGGCGCGGTGCATGGCTTACTTGGATGCCGGCAGGAGCTTGGCCTTGATGAAGTCGATTTCCTTCGGGTGCTGCACGTCGGGCGCGCCCGGGTAGACCAATTCGCAAGGCACCTTGATCTCATCGCAGTGTTCCTTGAGCTTCACGCCGAAGTTGGCGGAGTGGGTGGCGTCCTTCTCGTCCTTGCCGAGGTTGGGCACGGTCGGGAAGTAGAGGCCCACGGCGGGGTCGTCCTTGGTCACGAGTTCGTAGGGCGAGTATTCCTTGATCCAGGGCATGAGCCGCTCGCGGGCGTCGAAGAACGCTTGGAAGGTGGAAATCTTCTTGGCCGCGTCGCCGGTGATGCCGAAGGCGTGCCCACCGTAGGTGCTGTTCGGCGTCCACTCGCGCATCTGCTTGGGGTCGAGCGAGGTTTGGGGCACCGTGACGGCGGCGCCAAGCAGCCGGGTCGATTCGCGGGCGATCGGGTCGGCGCTCTGCGGGTCGGCCAAGTCGTCGTGGAAGGCCAACCAGAGGCTCGTGCAGGCCCCGGCGGAGCCGCCGCTGGCGACCACGCGAGACTTATCGAGGTTCCACTCCTTGGCCTTGCTGCGGCAGAGCTGGAGGGCGCGGGCGCAATCGAGCATCGGGCCCTTCACCGGCGGGACGACCCCGTCCGCGGTGGCGTCCTTGATGTAGCGGTATTCGACCGAAACGACAGAGATGCCGGCTTCGAGGCAGGGCTTGAGGAGGCCGTTGACGCTGGAGCGGTCGCCGTTGGTCCAGCCGCCGCCGTGGATGTAGAAGAGCAGGGGCGTGGGCTTGTCGGACTTCGCGCGCCAGAAGTACATCACCTGCATGCGGTGCGGGCCATAGGAGAGGTTTTCGTCGGGTTTGAGGGCCAGCGGCGTCTTCAGGTGCTCTGGATTGCCGTCGTTCTGGAAGCGGGCAGGGGCCTTCTTGGCCTCAGCCTTAGGTTCGGCGGCCTTCGGCGCGGCCGGCGTGTCAGCGGCGAAAAGCGAGAGACCGCTGAGCGATGCGGCGGCGAGGAAGAGG
>RFQN01000356.1 GCA_009924965.1 Verrucomicrobiota bacterium | reverse complement strand
GGTGGCTTGCGCCGCGAGGGTGCGCGTCTGCGCGAGCAGCTGCGGGTCGTTCGCGGTGATGAGCAGGTGGGCGAGCGTTTCCGCGCGAAGGTCGGGGGCGAGGCGACCGGCGAGCAGGTCCGCCTTCCAGGTTGGAGCTAAGGCATGGATGGTGAGCGTGAGCGCGTGGTGCAGGGCAGGGTCCATCGGCTGCTCCAGCGCGCGGCAGGCGATCGCCGCCGCCGAGCTCTGCTGCAGCTGCCAACCGCAAGCCACCACGGCCTCGAGGCGGACGCGCGGGTGGACGTCGCGGACGGCTTGTTCTAGCCAGCCAGGCGTTTCCGGCAACCGCGGCCCCCAAGTGCAGAGTAGGTGGGTGCCCCATGCGCGCCAGCGGAAGTCGTCCGAGGCGAGCAGGCGGCGGACGATTGTCGGTTGCGGGCTTTCGTGGGCGGCGAAGACGCCGCTGAGGTCGTAGAGCAGGCGAGGGGAAGCCTGATCCATGTCGACCTGCCGCAAGGCGGCCAACGCTTCCGGGGAAGGGAGGCGGTAGAGACGGCTTTTCGCCAGCGCGCGCTCCCATGGCTCCGCGGAAGCTAGCCGGCGGATCAATTCGTCGGCGCTGGCGTTGGCTAGGTCGGGCCGGGCTACAGGCGCGCGCCCGTGAGCGGTCACGCGCCAGATGCGGCCGTGGGACCGGTCGCGCCGCGGGTCGCGGTAACTCGCCTGGTAATGGCCGATGATGGGGTTGAGCCAGTCCGCGACGAAGATCGCGCCGTCTGGTCCGACGCGCGCCTCCACGGGCCGGAATTCCGAACCGCCGGACAGCAGGTCGCCGAGGTCGGTCGTCGCGAAGGACGAGCCGACGTCGCGCAGTCGATAGAGCTGCACCTGGCTGGTGAAATAAGTGCTCTTCATCAGCACACCCGAGAGTTCGGCAGGCAGGTGGCTGCCACCGAGGAATTCAGGCTCCATGCTCTTGCCGCGCGATACTCCCAGCGCCGTGGGCAAGGGCAGGGCGTGCAATGTCGGCACCAGGGCCGGCGTCGTGTGCCACAACGCCGTATCCGCGCCGCTGCCGTGGAACATCTGCCCATGGTCGTCCCAGGCCGTGCCCCAGCAATTGAGTCCCGCGGCGCTCTCATTCAGGAACGAGTTCAGCTGGAGGGTGCGCGGGTTGAACCGCCACACGCCGCTGCGGTTGAGCTCAGCCAGCCCATGCGGGGTCTCGACGTAGGACCAGATATGGTAGCCTTGCGTGAACCACAGCGCGCCGTCCGGTCCCCAGCGCAGCGAGTTCGCGTCCTGGTGAGTGTCGCCGGTGCCGAAGCCGCTGAGCAGGAGCTTCCGGCCATCGGCGCGATCGTCCCGGTCGCGGTCGGGCAGGTGGATGAGCTGGGTGCTCTCGAGCACATAGAGGCCGCCCCCGACCTCGGCGGGCGCGAATTCGAAGCCCATCGGCATCGTCAGGCCCTCCGCGAAGCGCGTGGCTTTGTCGGCGCGGCCATCGCCGTCGGTATCCTCCAGGATGAGGATGTAGTCGTGGCCATGCTCACCCGGCTGCAGTTGGGGGTAGGAAGGGATGCAGGCCACCCAGAGGCGGCCGCGTTC
>RFQN01000355.1 GCA_009924965.1 Verrucomicrobiota bacterium | reverse complement strand
CGGTCCTCGGGACGGCCGAGGCCAAGCGACCCAAGCAATTGACGGTCCGCTTCAAGGACATGGACGGCGTGGCTTACTGGGACGGCAAGGCCATCACGGTCTCGACCCGCTACGCCGCCAAGCATCCCTCCGACGTCATGCTAGTGGTGCATGAATTGACCCACGTCCTGCAGGGCTACCGCAAGATTCCCGGCTGGATGACCGAAGGCCTGGCCGACTACGTCCGCTTCGGGATCGCCGAGGGCGGTAAGTTCGGCATCCGCCTCGACCCGGTGAAGAACAAACCGCGCGATTCCTACCGCGTGACCGGCTACCTGATCCTGCAGGCCGAGAAGGCCCATCCTGGCTTGGTCAAGAAACTGCACCTTGCCGGCGTGTCCGGCGGCGATGTGGAGAAGGTCTGGGCTGAGCACTGCGGGCAGACCATCGACGAATCTTGGGCCGAGGCCGTGCCCGCCAAGACGAAGTAAGCATGTCCACGATCCGCGTACTCGACCCGACGGTCGCCAACCAAATCGCCGCCGGCGAAGTGGTGGAGCGCCCCGCCGCGGTCGTGAAGGAGCTCCTCGAGAACGCGCTCGACGCGGGCGCGACGCGCGTGGTGGTCGACTTCTCCCGCGGGGGCAAGGCCCTGACGGTCGTGGAGGACAACGGCAAGGGCATGACGCCCGAAGAAGCCCTGCTCAGCGTGGAGCGCCATGCGACGAGCAAGATCCGCCTCGCCGCCGACCTCGACCGCATCGCAACCTTTGGTTTCCGCGGCGAAGCGTTGCCGTCTATCGCCAGCGTGGCCCGCTTCACCTTGCAGACGCGCCCGGCCTCGGCGCCGTCCGGCACGGAGCTGCTCATCAACGGCGGCCGCGTCGTCCACCAGCGCGAACATGGCATGGCGCCTGGCACGCGCATCGAGGTCGCCAACCTCTTCCACCCGGTGCCCGCGCGGTTGAAGTTCCTGAAGTCCGACGAGACCGAGGCCGCCCATATCATCCGTTTGGTGCGCTTGTATGCGGTCTCGCACCCGCAGGTCGGTTTCCTGCTCCGCGAGGACGGGCGCGAGATCTTCCGCTCGCCGGGCAATGTCCCGCTCCTCGACCGCGTACGCGAGATCTGGGGCCGGCAGGTCGCTGACGAAGTCAGCCTCATGCCGGTGTTCGAACGGGATGGCATGCGCCTCAGCGGGCTGCTCGGTAAGCCCGGCGTCAGCCGTGGCACGCGTCAGGACCTCGTCACGGTCGTCAACGGTCGCCCTGTCGACAGCCGTACAATGGCCTTCGCGTTGACCGAGAGCTACCATACGTTGATCCCCAAGGGTCGTTACCCGCTGGCGTTCGCTTTCCTGGAGATCGACCCCGCCTGGGTCGACGTGAACGTCCATCCCGCCAAGCGCGAGGTGCGTTTCCGCGACGAGGCCCGCGTCCGCGGCTTCCTGATCCAGTCCGTCCTCTCGGTCCTGCAGGCCCGAGCGGATGATGGCCTGCCGACCACCACGATCCCGGCCATCACGCCGAACCTCGCCATGCCCGCCCCCTATTGCGCCGTCATGCCGCCGTCGATCGTGAGGATCGTCCCGTGCGCGAAGCGGCTCTCGTCGC
>RFQN01000354.1 GCA_009924965.1 Verrucomicrobiota bacterium | reverse complement strand
ATCGTGCGCGACACGTCCCGCAACTTCTCGCTCAACGCGGTGCAGGAAAAGCTCTTCGAGGTGCTCAACCGCAACGCCCTCTCGGCGACGGCCTACTTCAACCTCCCGCCCGGCCGCGTGGTCGAACTCGGGATGCAGGTCGAGCTCTGAGCGCTCAGCGCGCGGGGGCTTCCACGCGGAAGACGAAGGCCTGCTCGCAAGGGTGGTTCTCCTCGTCGGCCATCTCGCGCGGCGTCTCGATCACGCACACGGCGCCGAGCTGTTCCCAGGGCAGCGGGTCCGGCCAGCCGAGCATGGTGACACGCGAGCCGGGCGCCGGCCGGAGGACCTTGGAACGGACCTGCTTGCCCGGCCAGCCGTCGCTGATGAGGTAGGTGACGCGTCCGTCCAGCGAACGCGTGAAGGTAAAGTTCCCTTCGCGTGGACCCGCGGGGCGGACACGCGTCAGGGCCTCCGCGTTCACGTTTAACCAGGTCTCGACGTACAGGAAGTGCTCGGACTGCGTCGGATCCGTCGGGGTCAAGGCCTGGTGCGGCTCGGCGTCCACCCTGCCCTCGGCAATGTCGGCGATGAGCGCACGCAAGGCGTCCTGCTTGGTCTCAGGGAGCGAGCGACAGGCGGCCAAAAGCAAAACAGCCACCGGTATCCAGATGGCTGCTCGCGACTTCATGGGCTGAGCTTACTTCGCGCCCTTGCTCTTGGCGACCAACGCGTAGAAGCGGTCGAAGAGCACGTCGGCGTCGTTCGGGCCAGGGCCGGCTTCCGGGTGATACTGCACGGAGAAGACGGGCTTATCCTTGAGGCGCAGGCCGGAGACGGTGTTGTCGTTCAGGTTGATTTCGGTGACGACGGCGCCGCAGCGGTCGAGCTCCTCGGCCTTCGAAGCAAAGCCGTGGTTCTGGGCGGTGATCGAGACGCGGCCTTCTTCGGTGTTCTTGACGGGCTGGTTGCCGCCGCGGTGGCCGAACTTCAGCTTATAAGTGGTGGCGCCGATGGCGTGCGTGATGATCTGGTGACCCAGGCAGATGCCGAAGACGGGGTAGGTCTGGATGAGGTCCTTGACGGCCTCGTGCGCGTACTTGAGGGCCGCGGGATCGCCGGGACCGTTCGAGAGGAAGACGCCGTCCGGATTGTAGGCGCGAATGACGGCGGCCGGGGTGGTGGCCGGGAAGACCTGCACGTCGAAGCCCGAAGCGACGAGGCGACGGAAGATGGAGGTCTTGGCGCCGAAGTCGTAGGCGGCGATGCGGTAGCGCACCGGGCGGTCCTTCGGCTTGTTGAGGTGGGTGCCCGGGACCGTGAAGGCTTCGCAGTCGCCCGCGGTGGCGTTGTAGTTGTAAGGAGCCTTGCAGGTGACTTCCTTGACGAAGTCAGCGCCGACGGTGCCGGTCCAAGCGCGGGCACGCTTGAGGGCTTCCTCGTCGCTCAGGCCTTCGGTGGAGAGGCAAGCCTTCATCACGCCGGAGGAGCGGAGCTTCTTGGTGAGGGAGCGGGTGTCGATGCCTTCGATGCCCGGGATGCCATACTTCTTCAGCCAGGTGCTGAGGTCGGTGGTGGCGCGCCAGTTCGAGACGATGGGAGAGAGTTCGCGGACCACGAAGCCAGCGAC
>RFQN01000353.1 GCA_009924965.1 Verrucomicrobiota bacterium | reverse complement strand
GAAGCCGGACGGCAGCGCGCTGGCGGAGTTCAGGACGAGTGCGCCCTGGCCGACGCTGAGGTTGCCGGTGAAGGCGGAAGAACCACCGAGGTACAGAGTGCCCGAGCCCGTCTTGATGAGGCCGTTGCCGTTGTCGGCGACGCCACCGATGAGGCTGAGCGCGCCGGAGTTCGGGGCGACCATCGCAGCCAAGCCGGCGTTGATGGCACCGGTGAAACCGATGGTGCCGTTGCCGAGCTGGTTGTTGGTGACGAGGATGGAACCGTCGCCGAGGGTCAGGCCGGAGAAGGTGGCGTTGAGGTCGGAGCCCTGGGCGTCGATGGTGGCCGTCGCGAAGGCCGGCACGAGGACGGCGTTGTTGATCTGACCGGCGCCGAGGTAATTGTTGCCAGCCGCCGGGGCCGCGGTCGACCAGAGGAGGTTGCTCGGGTCGATGAACTGGGCATTCGGCATGGCGCCGTTGGTGCCGATGCCGTTGGCCGCCGTATCCGGACCGGCATACTGCACCTGGAAGCCACCGCCGCCGCCTTGGTTATGGCCGGTGTAGACGATGGAGTGGTAACCCGGGGCAAGGTTGATCGTGCCGAACGCCGTGGTGGTCAGGCCTACGCCCTTACCGCCCGTGCTGCTCTGGCCAGTGTTTTCAGCGGTGACCTGCACGCCGTCAATGGTCAGGCGACCTTGGTCGTCCTGCGGGGCGTTGAAGGTGTAGATGCCGCCCGTGGTGACCTTGAGGGCGCCCGAATAGACGAAGATCGAGTTCGTCATCGCGTTGGCGACGTTCGTGATGACCGGCGGCGCGAAGCCCTTGTCGGAGATGTTGCCGAGGAAAGCCCCCGTGACGACGGCGCCAGCGGCTTGGGCGGAGTTGGTGACGGAATTCAGCGAGGTATTCGAACCACCGAACTCACGACGGAAGGCCGCGGCCAACCCACCCTGGGTGAAGCCAGTCGGTGCGGAGGTGCCGTAGACCGGCTGGACTGCGCCGTTGACGATGTTCGGCACCACGAGCACCGGGAGCGTCGCCCCGCTGTTGATGGTGACGGTCTGGCCCGTACCGAAGGCCGCGCCCGAGGTGTTGGCCAGCTGTGCCGCGCCGTAGTAACCCGAGGTCGCGCTGTTCAGCGTCGGGTTGAGCGTGATGGTGGTGCCGGACGTGAAGGTGTTGTCGCCGCCGAGGTAGACGCGGCCGTAACCGGTGTTGACCGGACGGGTCGCATCCGAGAAGCCGCCACCGACCAAGGCCAAGTTGGCGTTAGCCGTGGTGAAGACCTGCAGGCCCGTGGAGCCACCCGTGAGCAGCGCGCCCGTGCCCGCGAAGGCCACGGTGTTCGCCGTCCCGCCGATGCTGGTGAGGTTGAGCAGCGTGTTCGGGGAGAGGTTCAGCGTACCCATCAAGATCGTGTCGACCTTGTTGTAGCCGCCGACGTCGAGGACGGTCGAAGCGAGGTTGGCGTTGAAGGCCACGTCGTTGCCGAAGGCGACGACGGCGTTGTCGCCGAAGTTCGTGCGGAGGGAAAGCTGGCCGCCGTTCACCGTGATGGCGCCAGTGCCCAGGACGTTGGCCTGACCGGCCTGCTGGAAGCCGACCAAGGTGCCGTTGTTCAGGACGATGCCGCC
>RFQN01000352.1 GCA_009924965.1 Verrucomicrobiota bacterium | reverse complement strand
AACCGGTGCCTTGGAACGGGCGGCCGGCTTGGCCTGTCCGGACTTGGACGATCGTGCGGACGCTTGCTTCCGAGCCTTGGTACGGGCCGACTTCATCGGAGCGGCGCCTCCACGGGGATCACAGGATATGGCACTGGCCGGGGATCCGGCACCTTGCGGTGGACGGGGCAGCGCCTGGTCTTACCCCCTCGAACGCCGAGGGACATAAAAGGAGTCAAAAAATAGTGCATTGGCTCGATTTTGCAAACACTTCGCTTGACCCATGTTAGACCCGTGAATAGCTTTTGTGATTCCCCGGATCACGGTGTCGCGTTTTGTCGCCGCGGCGGGGAATGTTGGGAATGCCGGCGGGGGGCGTAGCTCAGTTGGGAGAGCGCTTGAATGGCATTCAAGAGGTCAGGGGTTCGATTCCCCTCGCCTCCACTTGCCGGTCTTCGCGGGAATAGCTCAGTTGGTAGAGCACAACCTTGCCAAGGTTGGGGTCGCGGGTTCGAGTCCCGTTTCCCGCTCTGCAGGGCCGCAGGACCGTGATGGACAAGCCGGGCGCCAGGCGCCCGCAAATGCCAGAAGGACGGGCGGTTAGCTCAGTTGGTTAGAGCGCCACGTTGACATCGTGGAGGTCACAAGTTCGAGTCTTGTACCGCCCATTGTCGGTCCTCCCGGGTACGAACAGGGGTCACCCCAACCGTAGAGGCCTGACATTCGTAATTCCGGTGTAGTCCGGCGCGCATCGCGCCAGTTGGCCCAGGTTCCCCCTTCTCCATCGCGAGCACCCATGTTCCGCACCCCCCGTTCCCTCGTCACCCTGGCGATGGTCCTGGCCGCCCCGCTGGGCGCGCAGCAGAAGGCCGCGGCGGCCGCCGCCGCGCCGCCGGCCTGCGACATCGAACAGATGCAGCCGCAGCAGCTGGCCATGGCCGCCATCGGCCGTTCCAAGGTCGTCGGCGCGAAGTCGGCCGATGACGGCATCAAGGGCGTCCGCGACGGCCTCAAGAATGTCTTCGACAAGGCCACCGCGCAGAACCAGCTCGGCCGCGACTACCTCGCCGCGCAGTACCTCGTGATGGCGATCGAGTTCGGCGGCGAAGTGCAGACCCGCGGCAACCTGAGCCTGCCGGGCGACAAGAACCAGCAGGTGGACCTGGTCGTCATGGCCGACTCACTGCTGACGATGGTCGAAGCCGCCAAGCCGGCCTGCAAGGAAGAAACGGTCCAGTGGCGCGAGTACAAGCCGTTCGCGAACCGCGTACGGTCGGCCTACGACGCGCTCCAGAAGAACAACCTGGACTCCGCCGAGAAGTCGGCCGCGCGGGCCCTGGTCCTCTCGAACGCCGCGCCGCAGCCGTACGACATCATGTGGCGAGTGAAGCAGGCCAAGGGTGACGAGGACGGCACGATCTCCTTCCTCAACCAGGCCGTCGACAAGCTCGCCAGCGACACGGCCAACGCCCGCGTCCGCGGCAACCTCCTGTTCAACCTCGGCCGCATGCAGCAGCAGTTCGCCGAGAAGGCCCCCGAGCCGCGCAAGACGCAGCTCTACAAGGGTGCGTCCGAGACGTACGTCCGCGTGATCCGCGAGTATCCGGGCGGCGAGGAAGCGCCATTCGCGATCAACGGCGT
>RFQN01000351.1 GCA_009924965.1 Verrucomicrobiota bacterium | reverse complement strand
GACCGCGAAGGCCAGTCGCTGCGCGTCAACAGCGACCACTTGGCCATGGAACTCGCCGTGGCCATGGGCGCCTCGAAGCTCATCTACCTCACGCCCTTCCCCGGCCTGCAGGTCGACGGCGTCGTGAAGATCAACCTCCCCGAAGACGAGCTCAAGACGCTGCTCGCCGACAAGAAGGTCACCCTCGACCCGCGCATCCGCAGCAAGGCCGCCCAAGCGGCCAAGGCGCTCGACGAGGACGTGCCGCGCGCGCACATCCTGGACGGCCGCGTCTTCGGTGGGCTCCTGACGGAGATCTTCGACAAGGTCGGCCTCGGCACGATGGTGCACGCCAACGACTACGACCGCATCCGCCCGGCCAAGAAGAAGGACGCCCAAGCCCTCTACAACCTCGCCAAGCACGGCGCGAAGTCCGAGGCCCTCGTCCTCCGCACCCGCCAGCAGATCGAGCAGTCCATCGCCGACTTCTTTGTCTACGAGATCGACGACAGCATCATCGGGTGCGCCGCGCTCCGGGCCTACCCGGACGGCAAGGCCATGGAACTCGGCGCCCTCTACGTGCAGCCGTTCTACCACGGCCGCGGGGTCGGCAAGAAACTCGTCGAGTACGCCAAGCGCCGCGCCAAGGACCGCGGCGCCAAGAAACTCCTCGCGCTCACGACGCAGACCTCGGGCTTCTTCCAGTCTTCCTGCGGCTTCGTGGAAGCGTCGCTCAAGGACCTCCCGGCCGTCCGCCGCCAGGAACTCCAGTCCAGCGGCCGCAACTCGCACGTCCTGCAGTTCCCGCTGAAGAAGCTCGCCGACTCGGTGCGCTAAGCGTCGACGTCGTCCGTCGAGACCGGCTTCGGCGGCGCCAGGAAGAACCCGCGCTGCTTCTCCGTCGGGGTGAGGCCGACCTTCTCCATGACGAGGAGGAAGTCCTCCCAGACCGTGCGCTTCGCGCTCAGGCTGCTGTTGTGGAGCAGGTAGTTCGGATGGAACGTCGGCATCAGCGGACGGCCCTCAAACTCATGCCAGCGGCCGCGTTCCTGCGTGATGGTGCGCTTGGCTTGGGTGAGCGCCTCGAACGCTTGCGCGCCGAGCGCGACGATGACCTGCGGCTGGATGGCCTCGACCTGCGCGCGGACGTAAGGCAAGCTGAAGGCGACCTCGGAGGCGTTCGGCGGGCGCTTGCCGTAGGCCGTCGGTGGCTCGGGCCGCCACCCCATGAGGCTGGTGACGTAGATGTCCTTCTCCGAGAGTCCGGTGGCGGCGACGATCTTGCGGAGCAATTCGCCGGCGGGGCCGACGAAGGCGCGGCCAGCTTCGGTTTCCTCGACCGTCGGGGCTTCGCCCACGAAGACGATCTTGGCTTCGGCCGAACCGTGACCGAGCACAGGCTTCTGCGGTGCCTTAAGTTGCTCCAAGGTGACGGGGCACTGGGCGATCTGGGCCTGGACCCAAGCCAGGCGCTCGGCCTTGGTGCCGGTCGGCAAGGTCAAGGGCCGCGGGGCCGGCAAAGGGCGGAGCTCCGGGACGTTGACCGTGACCTTCGGAGCCGCGGGCGTGACCACGATGGGACGGGGGCCGGCCACCATCGGCGAAGTCGGGCGGGCGGTGAGCACGGGCGCACCGGCGGGTGCCGG
>RFQN01000036.1 GCA_009924965.1 Verrucomicrobiota bacterium | reverse complement strand
TGGGACCGGGCTCGGGGCCTTCCCACTTGGCGTTGTTCCAGCCAGCGTCGAGCGGTTGGCCGCTGAGGTGATGCTTCACGATGTAGACGTCGCCCTGCACACCAGCCGCGCGGAGCCCGCGCACGAACCCGACCTCCGGCCCGAACTCCGCGGCGCGCGTCGAGACCTTGGTCTTGCCGACCTGCAGGGGCTCGAAGGTTTTTCCATTCCAGAAGAAGACGCCGGGAATGACGGCCAGGTCCGCCGCGGGGAGCTCCGCGACCTTCCCGAGGCCCTGCATGTTGGACTGACCCCCTAAGAGATAGACGGTCACCGGCGTCGGCTCAGCGGCGCTCACGGACGCCAAGGCCAAGAGAAAGCAGATCAGGGGGCGCATGGCTCACCTTATGCCAATCGACGGCCGCAGGGCAACCCTGCCCTTGCACCCGCGCCCTTATTTGCCGTCGGCCTTCGTGGCCTTTTTCTTTTTCTTCTCCTCCTTGTTGGCGCTGCGGCCGGAGCCATCGCCCTTGTCGAGGATTCCCCCGGCAGGGTTCAGTTGCGCCAGAGCCGCCGCCAGACGCGTCCGAGCCGCCACGGCCGCGGGCTCTTTGCTGTCCGCCGGGACCAAGGCCTCGGCGAAGGGCGCGTCCTTCATGTCGAAGAGTTCGCCGGCTTGGTTGAGTTTCCAACCGGCGTCGCGGACATACCAGTTCGGCCCGAGTTGGTTGAAGATCCACGGACGCTGCGGCTGGGTCTCACCCTTGAAATAGGGCATCAGGCTTTTGCCATCGAGCACACGGTCCGCGGGGATCGGCACGCCCGCGACATCCGCGAAGGTCGGCCAAAGGTCGCTGGCATCGGCCACGTTCACGTTCACCTTGCCCGCCGGGATCACGCCCCGCCAGTGCGCGATGAACGGGACCAGGCCGCCGCCTTCCAGCATCGAGCCCTTTTCGCCCGCCAAACGCTTGCCGCCGATGGTCGCGCGATCCGACTGCGCCTTCGCCGTCCCGTTGTCGCCCATGAAGATGATCAAGGTGTTGTCGCGCAGCTTCAGGCGGTCGAGCTCCGCGAGGAGCTGGCCGATCAGCTTGTCCATGTAGACGATGTTGTCGCGATAGAGTTCGGCGGCCCGGGCCTCGCCCTTCACGCCGGCCTTGCCGGGCGCGCTATCGGGCGTCGGCAGGATCTCGCCGTGCACCGAGGACAGGGAATAATACAGGAAGAAGGGCTGTTGCTGGTTCGCCTCGAGGAACTCGACGGCATGCCGGTGCAGCAGGTGCGGCATGTACTGCTTATCGCCCAGCTGCAGGGTCTTGCCGTTGAGCACGTAGGTGTCGGGGTTGCCCCGGACCGACCCGTCCGGGGTCATGCCCTTGACGACATTGCTGTTCCAGTAGATCCCGCTGCCCCGGAAGGCCAAGTTGTAGTCGAACCCCCACTCGGCGGATGTCCCCGAAGCGGTCAGCTGGCCCCACTTGCCGATCATGGCCGTGGCGTAGCCGGCCTTCTTCAGCATCGTCGGCAGCATCATCTCGGCCTTGGGCCCCGTGCGCACGAGGTTGGCGCACGCATCCTGGTTGGTCGCGCCGGTGCGGAAGGCGTAGCGCCCGGTCAGGATGAGCGCGCGCGAAGGCCCGCAGAGCGCCGCCGTGTAGAAGCGCGTGAAGCGCACCCCGCCTTGCGCCAAGGCATCGATGTGCGGCGTCTGGTAGGCCTCGCCGCCGTTGCAGCTGAGCTCCGCGAAGCCGAGATCGTCGGCCAAGATGTAGACGATGTTGGGCTTACCGGCGGCGGTAGCGGCGGACGTAACCGACAGACAGCAGAAAAGGAATAACCAGGCCAAGCAGGGGTAACGGCGTCGCATGGAGAGGTTCTGGAACCTAGATTCTGGCTTCGGGGTGACAACCCCTATCGTCTCTAGACCTCCACGACAGCACCAAGGCTACCCACCGCGAAAAGCCATTGGCATCGCCCCCGCCGACCCTAGA
Source organism: Verrucomicrobiota bacterium (assembly GCA_009924965.1). GTDB lineage: Bacteria > Verrucomicrobiota > Verrucomicrobiia > Opitutales > UBA953 > UBA953. The sequence goes on along the minus strand of RFQN01000036.1, from coordinate 8,754 downwards.
CTTCGGTTCGACCTATGCGATCGTCCTTCATGTTGACCCTGACCGGGCTTGGCGCCGCGACGCTCGCCTGGGCCGCCGAGCCTGCGAAGCCATCTGGGTTCCCTGACACTGGCCTGACCACGCGCTACACGAAGACCTTCGGCGAAGACGCCGACTTCACGGGACGCGCGCCTGCGTACAAGGACAACCAAGACGGCACCATCACCGACCTCGTGACCGGCCTGATCTGGCAGAAGACCGACGGCGGCGAGATGACCTGGGAACGGGCCCAGGCCTATGCGCAATCGCTCCGGCTGGCCGAAAAATCCGATTGGCGCCTGCCCAACAGCATGGAGTTGCTGAGCCTGATGAACCACGGGATGCACGGGCCAGCCATGGACACCACGTTCTTCACGAAGACCGATGCGCGCTACTGGTGGACCAACTCCCCGCGGGCCGACGACGCGTCCAAGGTCTGGCTGGTCAATACGGGCGGCGGCATCGGCGCGCATGCCAAGACGGAGACCGTCAGCGCCGGCGGCGAGCGTCCCGTCCATGTCCGTTGCGTCCGCGGCACCTCCAGTTTTGGCGCTGGCCCTAGCCTGAAGGACAATGGCGACGGGACCGTCACCGACCAACGCACGGGCCTATGTTGGCAGAAGGTCGGCGGGGCGGCCAAACTCAGCTGGGAAGACGCCTTACGTTACTGCACCGAACTCAACCTAGGAGGCCAGAAAGACTGGCGCTTGCCCAACATCAAGGAACTCCGGTCCTTGAGCGACGACCGACGCACGCAGCCTTCGCTCGACCGCGCGTTCTTCCCATCCGCGGCCGCCGCTTTTTACTGGTCCTCGACCACGCAATCCAATCGGCCGGAACGGGCTTGGTACGTCGACTTCTCGTCAGGGCTTGTCACTTACGCCGACAAAACATCCGCCCAACTGGTCCTCGCCGTCCGCGGCGGCGTCGAGCAAACGGGCCCACGGGACAAGCCGACGCCCGACCCCAAGTCGTTGGTCGGCACGGGCAAGGAACGCCCACCTGGCGAGGGCAAGGGCAAGCCCAAGGGCGCCAAGAAGAAGGGGGAGTAATCCGCTTGGCCTGGGCCGGCCATAAGCCAGCAGTGAGCCCGAGGAATACCCTCTTATAGCCCCAGCGGACGGCGGAGCGTTCTTGCCTGCTCCCGAAACCGAGGGAGACTGACGCCATGAGAGAGCAGGCTCCCGCGCAACCCGCCTTCCCTAGCCGGTTGGCTTACTTGTTCTTAGGCCTGCCGTTGGCAGCCCTGCTCAACGCGCTCCTCGTCGTGCGCATCACCCCCGCGCTTTGGGATCCCTACCTACAGGTCGTGAGCCGCGACGTCGCCGTCGCCCCGCCCCATCGCGCTTACGATTTCGTCATCATCGCCCTCGCGGTGCTCGCCTTCCTCCTGACGGGTTGGCTGGCCTACCGCCGCGCGGTGCGTGTGCGCTCCGACTTCCCCGCGCTCTGGGCGCTGCTGAGCTGCGTCCCGATCCTCGGCTTGGGTATCGTGTTCTGGATGGGGTCGTCCGCGGATGAGGATACCGGATCCACAGGCACTTCCGATCGCTTGGCCGGTCAGCTGGTGATTCCGGCCCTGCTGTGCTGGGTCATGATCTTCGGGCTCACGTCGTTGGCTGAACGTAAGTTCCTCCCGCGTGAGAACCAGTACTTGAGCCTGTCCCTGCTCGTCGTCCTGCCGCTCGTGACCGCCGGACTCGCCGGTTTCCTCAGCGCCCGGGCCGGCCGCACGATGTCGCAGAGCATCGGCGCCGCTTTCCTCACGCTCACGGCCATCCTGACGATCCTCGGATTCGCCGCGATGGAAGGCGTCGTGTGTGTGCTGATGGCCGCCCTTCCCGTCGGCTTCCTCGGCATCATCGGAGCCATGCTCGGCCACTGGTTGGCCGACCTGACCGCTCGTCCGGCCTATCAAGTCCAATCGGCCGCCTGGTTGCTGGTCATCGTCTGCGCCGCGGGCGAAGCGTTGACGCCCCCCGCACCGCTCGAGGACGTCGTTTCCTCCGAAGTCATCATCAACGCCACGCCGGCTCAGGTCTGGGCCCAACTCAAGGACATCCGCGACCTGCCGAAGCCGACCGAACCGCTCTTCGTGCTCGGTGTGGCTCACCCGATAGAAACCTACGTCGTCGGCAACGGCGGCGTCGGCGCCGCCCGTGTCTGCCGCCTCAGCACGGGCGACATGCCCGAGCTGATCTCCGTCTGGAAACCGGAGCAGGAACTGAAGTTCACGGTCCTCGACACGCCGGCCGCGATGCGCGAAGCGACGTTCTTCGGCCAGGACCTTGATACCCCGCACCTGCATAGCACCTACGCGAGCGTGGAAGGCGGCTTCCGCCTGGAAGCGCTCCCCGGCGGCCGCACTCGCCTGATCGGCACCAGCCGCTACTTGCTGACCATCACGCCGGCAACCTATTGGAATATCTGGACCCGCCATATCGTCGGCCAGGTGCAACTGCGCGTGATGAACCACGTGAAGGCCAAGGCCGAAGCCAGCCGCTGAACACCCCCTATGCCCAAAGCCGAAAGAATCGCCTGGTTGCCCGCGCCGGAAGAGAAGAACTACCCGGCGGCGCTCTCCTACCTCAGCCTACTGCATCCCGAAGCGGAGGCGGCCAAGCTGGTCGAACGGCTACGCAAGGCCAGGGTCGTCGAGTTCAAGGCGAAGGACATCTTCCGCGCCTCCCAGCTATCCTTGCTGGGCGTGAGCAATTCGCACGTGAAGAAAGACCGGAAGAAGATCCGCAAAGGGATTCACTTGTCGCCCTTGCTCCTCGTCCGCGACCCCGCGCACGGCAAGGTGGTCATCGCCGACGGCTACCACCGTCTTTGCGCGATCTACCAGACCCACGAGGACATCTGGATCCACTGCAAGATCGTCTGAAGCCGCTAGCTTACTTGGCGGGCTTCGGGTTTTCCTTGAAGAAACGGACGATCAGGGCCGTCGAGCCCTTGGCGTATTCGTGGCCGCCATGGTGGATGGCGGTGACGAGCGGCGCCCCCTTGGTCGAAGCATAGAGCGTGGCCTCGAGGACGCCTTCCTTGGCCCAGGGCTTCCCTTCTTCCGTACAAGCGTTGAAACGGCGGACCGCCGCAAAGGTGGCCTGCTGCCAGGCGTATTTCACCAGCGGATCGTTTTCCCCGGCGACATGGATGACGGGCAAGGGCTGCAGATCGCGCGCCTTGACGGTCAACGAACCAGCGACGGAGCCGATGGCGGCGAGGACGTCGGGCCGGGCCTGCCAGAGGACATAGCTGAACGCCGCGCCATTGGAGTGACCCATGGAGTAGATGCGCTTGGGGTCGATGCTCCGCTCCTTCTTGAGGTCCTCCAAGATGGCGTCGAAGAGCTTGATGTCCCGGTCGCCCTCGGCCCCGACCGCTGGCTGCCAGCCGGGCATACGGCCTTCCTTATCGACGAGCGGGGTCGCGGTCTTCAGCCCCTGCGGAAAAACGAGGATCGAGGTCGTATCAGCCTTGTCATACTCCCAACTGCGGATGGCTTGCGCGGAATTGCCGCCATGGCCGTGCCAGCAGAAGACCACCGCCGTCGGCGCCTTCGCATCGGCCGGCAAGCGCACCAAAGCCGAACGCGGCACGCCCTCGACCGTCCAAGTGCGCTCGACGAAACCCTCGGGCGTCCGGCCCGAGAGTAGTTCACGCAGTTTCCCTTGGGCGGGAGCCTGAATGGCAGCTAGGAGGGCAAGGCAAAGGAGGGACCAAAAGCGCATAGGTGGATTATAAGGATGAACCCCATTCACCCGCCAAAGTTCCGCCCGACGGCTCAGCGGAAAACTCAGCGGCTCGGCGTTGACTAGAAGCGTAGACCCGCAAGCCTAAAGAGACCCTATGAAGTTCCGCGCCCTCTGCACCCTTCTCGCCTGCGGCGTTGGTTCACTCGTCGCCGCGGAACCGCCCGCCGAGAAGGCCGAGCCAGTTGCCAAGAAGGGGTTCGGCTTGCCGGAACGCAAAGGCATGGATGCCCATCACCTCGAGCTGCTGAAGGTGGGCTGGTATTACAACTGGGGCGAGAGCACAAAGCTGACGACGCACGCGCAGTTCGTGCCGATGGTCTACTCGGGCCGACGCGATGCCCCGAAGAGCAAGGAGAAGTTCCTGCTGGGCTTCAACGAGCCCGACCACCCGAAGCAGGCCGACATGACTCCCGCCGACGCGCTCGACAAATGGCCGGCGCTGGTCGCGAAGTCGCAGACGCTCGTCGCCCCAGCCCTCGCGGGCAACCTGCTCAAGAGCGAGTGGATGGCGGCCTTCCTCAAACCCGACCCGAAAGTCGACGCGCTCGCGGTGCATTGGTACAAGGGCGCCGACTCCGCGCGCTTCATCAAGGACCTCGAGGAGATCCACGCCCATTTCAAGAAGCCGCTTTGGGTGACCGAATTCGCCCCGCAGACGGCGGCGGATTCGGCGGAGAACCCGACGAAGTTCACGCAGGCCAAGGTCAATGCGTTCATCGAAGAGACGACGGCCTTCATGGAAAAGACGCCCTGGGTCCAACGCTACGCCTGGCACCACTCGGGCGTCGGCACCTCCGCCCTCTTCACCAAGACCGGTGAGCTGACGGATACGGGCAAGGCCTACGCGGCGGTCAAAAAGTAACCCCTACGAATCCCTGATCATGCGAACGCTGCTCTGCTTAAGCCTGCTGATCATCGCGGTGGGCTGCAGGGGCAAGGCGACGACCGCCGAGCGAGTCGCGACCTACGGCGAGGCGGCGCAGTCCCGCCTGGCGCCCGCCTGCCAAGCCCAAGGGGTCGCCTACCCTCCGACGGCATTCACGCTCATCGGCCTCAAGGCCGAGAAACGGCTCGAGCTCTGGGCACCGGACGCCTCTGGCCGACCGCGCCTCATCAAAGCCTACCCGATCTTGGCGGCCAGCGGCGTCGCGGGCCCGAAACTGCGCGAGGGCGACCAACAGGTCCCCGAAGGCATCTACGCGATCGAGTCCCTGAACCCCAATAGCCGCTTTCACCTCGCCCTCCGCGTGAACTACCCAAACGCCGACGACCGTCGTCGCGCACAAACGGACGGCCGCATGCAACTCGGCGGCGACATCATGATCCACGGCAGCAACGCTTCCATCGGTTGCTTGGCCATGGGCGACCCCGCCTCCGAAGAGCTCTTCGTGCTCGCCGCGCTCGCCGGCCACCAGAACGTGCGCGTGATCCTGAGTCCGGTCGACTTCCGCCAACGGGACCAAGTCGACCTGCCGTCTGGACAGCCCAGTTGGGTCCCTGCCCTGCACGCGCAGATCAAGGCCGAGCTCGACCGGTATCGCTAATTGCCCGAAATTGGCGGGCAGGAGCCGCAGGTCCGGCTGGATTTTGGCCGAGAGGTGACAAGGATGCGTCCAGCATGAGTCCTTTCCCCGCCCTGCTCGCGCTGCTCGCCGCGACGACTTTCTCCGCCGCCCAGACGGCCCCCAAGGATTACAGCCTCCTCAAGACCCGCGAGGACAAGGCCGATGCCTCCAAGTGGCCCGACCTCAGCAAAGGTTCGCCGACCCCGCACGCGCCCGCACTCAACCCGCCTGCCGCCACCGTTGCCCGCCCGCAGTCCGTCGCCGCCCCGGCGACCGGCGAACGTGTCGTGTTCATCGGCAACGGTTTCGCCGAACGCGATACCTACTACGGACGGCTCGAGACCGAGCTCCACCTGCGCTTCCCGACGCAAGAGCTCTTCGTGCGCAACATGGGCCGCTCGGGCGATACGCCGGCCTTCCGTCCGCACCCGGCCCGCGCCAGCCAATGGGCCTTCCCCGGCGCCGAGAAGTTCCACCCCGAATACGCCCAGCACAACGGCAAGGGCTTCTTCTCCACGCCCGACCAGTGGCTCTTCCACCTGAAGGCCGACACCATCGTGGCGTTCTTCGGCTACAACGAATCCTTCGATGGCCCCGGCCGCGTCGCGAATTACGAAGCCGAGCTCGACGCCTTTGTGGTCCACTCGCTCTCCAAGGCCTACAACGGCAAGACCGCCCCCCGACTCGTCCTGGTCTCGCCCATCGCCTTCGAGGACTTGTCCAAGCAGCGCGATCTCCCCAACGGCCAAGCCGAGAACGCCAACCTCGAGCTCTACGCCGCCGCCATGGAACGGGTGGCAAAGAAGCATGGGCTGACCTACATCGACCTCTTCCACCCGACGCTCGCAGCCTACGCGCAGGCCAAGACGCCCTACACGATCAACGGGTTCGCCCCGACCGACCGGGGTTACCGCGAGATGGCCAAGCTGCTCGCCGACGGGCTCTACGGGCCTACCGCCCGTGCCTCGCAGGCCGATGAGGCGCTGGTCAATGCAGCTGTGAAGTCGAAGGACTACCTCTGGAACTGCGACTACTCCATCATCAACGGGGTCCACACGCACGGCCAGCGCTACAACCCATTCGGCCCCCAGAACTACCCGGCCGAGGTCGCCAAGGCCCGCGAGATGGCCGCGCTGCGCGACGACCTCATCCACGGCATCGCCCAAGGCAAGCGGAAGGACCTGGCCGTCGACGACAGCAAGACGCTGCCGCTCCCGCCCGTGCCTTCGAACTTCAAGCCGGACATGAAGAACGGCAATCCCACCGAATTCCTGTCGGGCGAAGCGGCCATCGCCAAGATGCAGGTGGCGCCAGGCTACAAGGTCGAGCTGTTCGCCTCGGAGGAGAAGTTCCCCGACCTCAAGAAGCCGGTGCAGATGTCCTTCGACGGCAAAGGTCGCCTCTGGGTCGCGACGACCCCGACCTACCCGCACTACCGCCCGGGCGATGCCCTGCCCAACGACAAGCTCATCATCCTCGAGGACACGGACGGCGACGGTAAGGCCGATAAGCAGACGGTCTTCGCCGACCACCTGCACCTGCCCATCGGCTTCGAGCTCACGCCCGAAGGCGTCTACGTCTCGCAGGAGCCGAACCTCGCCCTGCTCATCGACGACGACAAGGACGGTAAGGCCGACCGCATGGAGCTGATCCTGCACGGCTTCGACTCGCACGATTCCCACCACGCGATCTCGGCCTACTGCGCCGACGCGTCGGGAGCTTTCTATCTGCTGGAGGGCCGGTTCCTCCACAGCCAAGTCGAGACGCCCTACGGCCCGCGCCGCTGCAACGACGGCGGGGCTTGGCGCTTCGACCCGAAGTCCTTCCGCCTCGAACGCCTGCAGGTGGACATCTCCAACCCATGGGGCTTCTCGTTCGACACCTGGGAGCAGCCGTTCATCTCCGACGCCTCCCCGGGCGAGAACTGGTGGGCCCTGCCGCTCTCCTCGAAGATGCCCTACGGCATCGAGCAGGTGAAGGTCGAGCAGTTCGTCCCCAAGCGCTCCCGCCCGAGCTCGGGCGCCGAGTTCGTGTCCTCACGCCACTTCCCCGACGTCAACCAAGGCGACTTCATGACGTGCAATACCATCGGGTTCCTCGGCATCAGCTTCGGCACCAAGCGCGACGATGGCGCGGGCTTCGTGGGCAAGGCCAACGGCGACCTGCTGAGCTCGTCGGACGGCAACTTCCGCCCGGTGGACCTCGAGTTCGCTCCCGATGGTTCGCTGTACTTCCTCGACTGGCACAACCCGCTGATCGGCCACATGCAGCATAACGCCCGCGACCCGAACCGTGACCATGAGCGCGGCCGCATCTACCGCATCACCTACCCCGAGCGTCCGCTGGTGAAGCCTGCGAAGGTCGCCGGTGCTTCCGTGGCCGAACTCCTCGAGAACCTCAAGGAGCCGGAATACCGCACCCGCTATCGCACCCGCCGCGAACTCCGCGCCCACAAGGCCGCTGAAGTGCTGCCTGCCGTGAAGGCCTGGGCCGCGCAGCTCGACCCCAAGGATCCCGCCTACGAACACCACCTCTGCGAAGCCCTCTGGGCCACCTGGGCGCAGAACAAGCCCGACGCCGACCTCATCGCGCAGCTTCTCAAGGCCAAGCAACCCGAAGCCCGTGCCGCCGCCGTGGACGTCATCCGCCACTCGTTCTGGCAGCTCCCGAACCATGTCGAACTCCTCAACCAGGCCGTGCGTGACGAAAACGCCCGCGTGCGCCTGACGGCCATCGTCGCCGCCACCTGGCTTGATAACGCCGACGGCGCCAAGATCGCCCTGGAAGCCTTCCGCAAGCCCATCGACCGCTGGGTCGGCCCGGTCCTGCACTACGCGCTGACCTACACCCTCAAGGATGACGTCGAAGCCCTCAAGGCCGCCGGCCAGCTCAACCTCGAAGGCAACCAGGCCGCCGCCGACTACTTCAGCGGCAAGCTCAAGATCGGTGAACCCGTGCCCGAAGCCGGCACCAACTCCAAGCCCGCCCGCAAGCTCACCGCCGAAGAAGAAAAGATCTTCAAGCTCGGCCGCGAGATCTACTTCCGCGACGCGCACTGCGCGACCTGCCACCAGGCCGACGGCAAGGGCATCCCGAACATCTACCCGCCCCTCGCGAAGAGCAACTGGCTGGATGACGATCAGCGCGTCACCAAGATCCTGCTCAAGGGACTCTGGGGCCAGATCACCGTCAACGGACAGCACTTCGACCCCACCAAGGGCGTCCCGCCGATGATGGGCTTCGGCGGCATGCTCAACGACGACGAGGCCGCGGCCGTGCTCAGCTACGTCCGCCTGTCCTTCGGCAACAACGGCAAGTTCGTCTCGCCCGCCACCGTGAAGAAGGTCCGCGAAGCCACCAAGGATCGCGTCAACTTCTACATGACCGACGAGATCCTCAAGGAACACCCGCTC
>RFQN01000350.1 GCA_009924965.1 Verrucomicrobiota bacterium | reverse complement strand
AGTCCAGACCGGCCTACCGTCACGCGGACCAGCCGGTCTTATCTTTTTTACCCGATTTACCACCTGCCCGACCTATTTTCATGAAGTATATTTTCGTCACCGGAGGCGTCATTTCCTCCCTCGGTAAAGGCCTCACCGCCGCCGCCCTCGGCGCCCTCCTCGAATGCCGCGGGCTCAAGGTCCGCATCCAGAAGTTCGACCCGTACCTCAACGTCGATCCGGGCACCATGAGCCCCTACCAGCACGGCGAAGTCTACGTGCTCAACGACGGCGCCGAGACCGACCTCGACCTCGGCCACTACGAACGCTTCACCTCGGGCGTCCTCTCGCGCCTCAACAGCCTCAGCTCCGGCCAAGTCTACGAGACCGTCATCCAAAAGGAACGCCGCGGCGACTACCTCGGCAAGACGGTGCAGGTCATCCCGCACATCACGAACGAGATCAAGGACCGCATCCTCAAGGGAGGTGAAGGCGTCGACGTCCTCATCACCGAAATCGGCGGCACGACCGGCGACATCGAAGGCCTGCCCTTCCTCGAGGCGCTCCGCCAATTCCAGCACGACGCCGGCCGCGAGAACGTCGCCTTCCTCCATTGCACGCTCGTGCCGTTCATCAAGGCCGCCGGCGAACTGAAGACCAAGCCGTCGCAGCAATCCGTCGCGAAACTGCGTGAAATCGGCATCCAACCCGACCTCCTCGTCTGCCGCACGGACCGCCCGATCGGCGAGGACAACCGCCAGAAACTCTCGCTCTACTGCAACGTCGGCGCCGACTCCGTGTTCGAGTGCCGCGACGTCGAGCACTCCATCTACGAGCTCCCGATGCAGCTCGCCGAGCAGCGCATGGACGAGGTCGTCGTCAAGCGCCTCGGCCTGAAGTGCGACCCGATCGACATCGCGCCGTGGCGCGAGATCGTGCGCCGCCTCCTCGAGCCGAAGCACCGCGTGCGCGTCGGCGTCGTCGGCAAGTACATCGAACTGCAGGACGCCTACAAGTCGGTCTACGAATCCATCGTGCACGGCGGCATCGCCAACGAAGCGGCCGTCGAGATCGTGCGCATCGACGCCGAAGACCTCGAGACCAAGGGCACGGCCCAGCTCGAAGGCCTGGACGGCATCCTCGTCCCCGGAGGCTTCGGCACCCGCGGCGTCGAGGGCAAGGTCATCGCCGCCCGCTTCGCGCGCGAACGCAAGATCCCCTACTACGGCCTCTGCCTCGGCATGCAGATCACCGTCATTGAATTCGCCCGACACGTCCTCGGCCTGCAGGACGCCCACTCGACCGAATTCAACCCGCAGACCACGAACCCGGTCATCCACCTCATGGAGTCCCAGAAGACGGTCGTGACCAAGGGAGGCACCATGCGCCTCGGCCAATACGACTGCGCCCTCACCCCGGGCAGCAAGTCCCGCGCCGCCTACGGCCAAGACCTCATCCAGGAACGCCACCGCCACCGGTTCGAGTATAATGACGCATATCGCTCAAAACTGGAGGCGGCTGGCCTGCTCGTCGGCGGCACCAACCCACAGAGCGGCCTCGTCGAGATCGTCGAGGTCAAAGACCACCCCTTCATGGTCGGGGTCCAGTACCATCCGGAGTTCCAGTCGAAGCCGAACCGCCCCCACCCTCTTTTTGCG
>RFQN01000349.1 GCA_009924965.1 Verrucomicrobiota bacterium | reverse complement strand
GAGGCCCTCGGACTCGCCCAAGATACCTTGGTGGTCTTCATGAACGACAATGGCGGCACGGCCGGTACCAAGGTCTTCAACGCGGGCATGCGCGCCCAGAAGGGCACGGCCTACATGGGCGGCATCCGCGCCATGTCCTTCTGGCGTCTGCCTGGGCGTTTCCAGCCCAGCGATTGCAAGGCCCTCGCCGCGCACATCGATGTCGCCCCCACGCTCCTCGAACTCACCGGGACGCCTGCTTCGACGACCATGCAGGCGCAGATGGAAGGGCGTAGCCTGGTGCCGTTGCTGACGGCCCAGCCCGGGCAGGAAGTCGCTTGGCCCGACCGCGTGCTCTTTACCCACGTCGGCCGTTGGAACGGCGCCGATCCCGAGGTCGGTCATTACACCCAGACCAGCGTGCGCACGACCCGTTGGCACCTCGTCTCCGCTGGCAACGGCCCAGCCACCGCTAAAGCCAAGGCCAAGGCAGCCGCGAAGGCCGGCTCGACCGAGACATCGCCCGTGAAGCCGAACTGGCAGCTCTTCGACCTCGGAGTCGATTACGGCGAGACCACCGATGTCGCCGCGCAGCATCCCGAGGTCGTCGCCGAGCTCGCCGCCAAGCATGAAGCTTGGTGGAAGGAAGTCCGCCCCATGATGGTCAACGAGGGCGTCCAAGGCCCGGCCGAGAACCCCTTCAAGGTCCTATACCGCGAGCAGATGGGGAAGTAGCGAGGATTCGAGGACCAGAGGCGCGAGGGCCGGAGGGCGCGAGGGCTGCCGGGAGCGAGGGATCGATCTGACTGCTGTCCAACCGTTCGACGAATCGACGGTCGCGCGGTCACGCCAGGAGTTGTTTCACCACGTTCCCGTGGATGTCGGTGAGGCGGAAGTCGCGGCCCTGGTAGCGGTAGGTCAGTCGGGTGTGCTCGACGCCCATCAGGTGCAGGATCGTCGCGTTGAGGTCGTGGACATGGACGCCGTCCTTCACGATGTTGTAACTGAAGTCGTCGGTCTCCCCGAAGGTCGTGCCTTTCTTCACGCCGGCGCCGGCCATCAGGAGCGTGAAGCAGCGCGGGTGGTGGTCGCGCCCGTAATTGGTCTCGGTGAGCGTGCCTTGCGAGTAGATGGTACGGCCGAACTCACCGCCCCAGACGATCAAGGTATCGTCCAGCAGTCCCCGTTGCCGGAGGTCGGTCAGCAGGCCCGCGGTGGCGTGGTCCGTATCATTGCACTGTCCCTTGATGGCCTGCGGCAGGCCGCCGTGGTGGTCCCAGCCCATGTGGAAGAGCTGGACGAACCGCACATCGCGCTCGCATAGGCGACGGGCGAGCAGGCAATTGGAGGCGTAGGAACCTGGGCGCTTGACGTCGGGGCCGTAGAGGTCGAGCACGTGCTGCGGCTCCTTGGAGAGGTCGAGCAGGTCGGGCACGCTCGCCTGCATGCGGAAGGCCATCTCGTATTGCGCGATGCGGGTCTGGATCTCCGGGTCGCCGAGGACGTCGTGTCGTCGCTGGTTCAGCGTCGCGAGCTCGTCGAGCGACTCCCTCCGGACTTCGCGGCTCATGCCCTCGGGGTCCTTGAGGTAGAGCACCCGCTCGCCCTTGTTGCGCAGCTTCACGCCTTGGTGCTTGGAGGGGAGGAAGCCCGCGCCCCAGAGGCGGTCGTA
>RFQN01000348.1 GCA_009924965.1 Verrucomicrobiota bacterium | reverse complement strand
AGGGAAGAACAGTTCCTCGTCGTGGCCACCGCGGCGCGAAAACGCGGTCTGAAGATCACCGTTCTCGACCGCCGTCAGGGTGTTCGGGGTCTTCTGCTCGACGACTTCGATGCGGCAGGGCTCCAGCGCCTGCAGGCCGGCACAAAGGAGCCAGCAGGACAGCCAGGCGAGGAGGGGGCGCATGCGTGGACTCTTGGCAGTTCGGGCGGGGCTTCAAGCGTAGCCTCGTGGCTTTTCGCTTGGAGCGGTCCGTGAACGGGCTTAACCCTCACCCATGCTCTCCGATGCGCGCCAAGCCGAGTTGCTGAAGTTTGCCGAAGCCCTGGCGGACGTCGCCCGCTCGGTGCTCATCCCGGCGCACGCCGACCCGGAGACGCGCCTCGAGGTGAAGCCCGACGGCACGCCCGTGACTTGGGCCGACAAGGAAGCCGAGCGGCTCATGCGCCAGCTCATCACCAAGGCCTATCCCTCGCACGGTATCCTCGGCGAGGAGTTCGGCCCGCAGAACGTCGACGCTGAGTTTTGCTGGGTACTCGACCCGATTGACGGCACGAAGTCCTTCCTCTCCCGCGTCCCGCTCTATGTCACGCTCATCGGCCTGCGCTACGAAGGCCAGCCGCTCTTGGGCCTCATCGACCAACCCATCCTTAATGAGCGCATCGTCGGCGATGGCCGCACCGCGCGCCTCAACGGCAAGCCCGTCCGCGCGGTCGAAGTCCCGCTGAAGGATGCCGTCGTCGTCTCGACCGACTTCGACAACGTCCGCCGCCTGCACAAGCGCGCCCGCTGGAACCGCCTCGCCGATTCCGTCGCGCATACCCGCACGTGGGGCGACGGCTACGGCCATCTCCTCGTCGCGAGCGGCCGTGCGCACGTCGTCGCCGACCCGATCATGAACCCCTGGGACCTCGTTCCGGTCGTCCCGGTGCTCAAGGGCGCGGGCGCGGTCGTGACCGATTGGCAAGGCAAGGACGCTGTCGCCAGCGGCAACGTCATCGCCGCCGCGCCGAAGCTGCACGCGCAGGTGTTGGCCGCGCTGAACGACTAGCGCTTCTTCGCGAGGCGGACCTGCAGCGAGCGCCCGTGCGCGTCGAGGCTTTCCATACCCGCGAACGCGGCGACCACGCCCGCGGCTTTGGCCAAGGAGCGGCGGTCGTAGCGGACGAAGCTCGTGCGGCGCAGGAAGTCGGCGACGCGGAGGCCGCTGAAGAAGCGGCCCGTGCCGCCGGTCGGCAACGTGTGGCTGGGGCCCGCGGTGAAGTCACCGAGGACCGTGGGCGTCTCATGGCCGAGGAGCAGGGCGCCGGCGGTCGTGATGGCGGCGGAAAGCTTGGCCTCCTCGCGTTTGGCGACCATCAGCTCGAGGTGCTCGGGCGCGACGAGGTTCGCCACGCGCGCGGCGTCGGCGATCTTCCGGACGAGGATGACGCAGGTCATCTTATCGAGGGCCTTGGCGATCTTGGCGCCGTGGGTGAGCGTGAGCGCTTGGGCGTGGGCGGAAGCGAGGCAGCGGTCGGCGAAGGCCGCGGAGTCGCAGACGAGGTAGAGCTTTTCCTTGCCGCTGCCATGTTCGGCCTGGGCGCAGAGGTCGGCGCCGACGTAGATAGGGTTGGCCGTCTGGTCGGCGATGATCATCACCTCGCTGGGGCCGGGGAGCAGGTCGACGCCGACG
>RFQN01000347.1 GCA_009924965.1 Verrucomicrobiota bacterium | reverse complement strand
GGTAGGGACGCGACTGCGTCGCGTCCGTTGGGCATACATAGGTAGGGGCGTGGTTTACCGCGCCCTCCATCGGAGGAGGTCAAGGCGAAGCCTTGCCCCTACCCGAGGCAGTGAGGTCGTGACGCCATCCCGACCCTACCCAGAGGCATTAGGCTTACTCGGGCTTGGTCGAGAAGCGCAGGCCGTCGACTTCGCTCAGCGTGCGAGTCTGGGCGTCCCAAACCGTCGGCACGGCGGTGAACATCCATTTGCGCAAGGGGCGTCCGTCGAGGTGCGAGGGCGTGCGGATTAGGATCTCGTTCCACCCAGCCTTGAGGCGCACCGGCTGCGGCGGGCGCATCCACCATGCGTGGTCAACCCAAGGTTTGTCGGCGAGTTCCTTGCCGCTCAGGCCGGCGTAGGCCCACTTCGGCGGTTCCACGGCCTGTCCGTTTAGCCAGAGCGCGGAGCCAGCCGCGTCCCAGTGTCCGGCGACTTTCGCGAGCTCGGGCTTGTGGCCATCGCTGGAGGACGGCGTGTCGAAACCGATGGAGAGTCCGATGTCCCGCGCCACGTCGCTGTAGACGTATGTGCGGGCCCAAGCGACCGTGGGGGCCTTGGCGTTGGGCAGCCAACCGGCGAGTTCGCGCCAGTGGTGGTTGAGGTAGACCGTGCCGCCCCAAGCCTTCGTCCCCTTGGTCCAGTCGCTCGGCGCGTTCTCGCTGGGCGCGGCCGTGACGATGGTCCACGGAATGTGCGTGGCGGCGATGAAGGGGAAGGGCTCGCCCAGTCCGACCACGGGTTGCCGTTGGGCGACGATGCGGCGCTCGAGGTCGAGGTAGGCCGCACGGTCGGGCGCTTCCGCGTCAGGGCCCTTCGCATAGCGGGTCTTGTCGTCTTGTTGGACCCCGCGCCAGACCGCTTCGGCGAAGCCGGCGGCGACGGGCCAAGTCGGCGAGACGAAGTTCGCGTAGGACTCGTCGGCGATCGCGTGGTCCGGCCAGTTGCAGAGGATGGCGCCGAGCGCCTTGCCATCGGTCCGCGCCATGCCGGTGAACTGGATGCTCGGTTGGTTCGGCGCCTCGGACGGGTCCATGTGGTTCACATAAGCGTAGCGGGAATCGATGAAGCGGTTGGCCTTCGGTACGGCGGCACGGGCCCAGAGCTGCAGCACGACGTCGGGGTCGCGGACGGCTGCGCCGGGGCTCCAGATGACGGGCGTCTTGCCGGTGGCCTTGGTCTTGGCGAGCACGCTGGGGACGAACTCCTTGAGCCGGATGCGCACCTCGTCGGAGCCCACGTGCAGCAGCGGAGACGGGAACAACTTCGCCCAATCCTCGAGTTCGCCCTCGACGACCTTGAGCCCTTGAGGCGTCTGCATGTCGAACCCCAGGCCCTTCGCGAAGTAGTCGCTGTGACCGGGCAGGTCCATCTCGGCGAGCACTTCGACCCCGTGGGCCGCGGCGTAGGCGACGAAGGCCTTGATCTCTTCCGCGGAGTATTGGCCTTGGGGGACGCGGCTACGCGACTTCGGGTCGTTCAGTCCGGGGTTGCGGGTGGATTCGACGCGCCAGCCGGGGTTATCGGTGAGGTGCCAGTGAAAGACATTCAGCTTGAAGCGCTCCATCACGAGCACCTGTCGACGCAGCGCCGCGAGCGACTGAAAGTTGCGGCCCACGTCCTGCATGACCCCGCGCA
>RFQN01000346.1 GCA_009924965.1 Verrucomicrobiota bacterium | reverse complement strand
GCACGAAGCCTTCGGGCTTCACCGCGTAGGCCCCGGTGGTCGGTTGGAAGCGGTCGTTGTAGCGCTTCAGGTAGTCCGGCCCGAACTCGCGGAAGAACTCGCGCGGCAAGGGGCGCAGGTCGCCCAGCAGCTCCAGCTGGTGCGGGCGGGCCCGCGGGGCGTGGACCGCGATGGTGTGGTCGTCGTAGCGCGTGATGCCGCCGAACTCCTTGGTGTAGAAATCGGCGTACCAATCCGCGTCCGCCCACGGGGAGCGGAAGAAGTAGAAGGAGTAGAAGAAGTCGTCGGCGGTGACCGGCTGGCCGTCCGTGAAGCGCGCCTGGGGGTCGAGCTGGAAGTAGGCCGTCAGGCCGTCCTTCGAGAGCGCCCAGCGGAGCGCGATGCCGGGGATGGGCTCGTCGGTGTTGGGGTGCGACGACAGCAGGCCGAGGTCGTTGTTCTCGTAGAGGTCGGCCCGGAAGCCGTTGTTGGCGTTGGCGCCGACGCGCCGCAGGGTCGGCGGCGTCGTGATGATCATCTGGTGCAGCGTGCCGCCGCGGATGGCCCGCGGGTCGGCGAACTCCTGCTGTTCGGAGCCGTCCTTCCAGTCGAGGTCCTTGGGGAGGTCGCCCGGTTGCGCGAAGTGGAAGAACTCCGGGTGCTGCCGGTAGAACTCGGCGGCGCGGGGGTCGCGGAATGTCTCGGCCCAGCCGGAGGTGCAGGCGTAAAGGCCGAGGAGCAAGGCGAGGAGCGGTTTCATTTCTGGACGCGTTTGATGTCGAAGGCTTCCTGCAGGCCTTCGCCGATGGCGTTGATCATGACCATGAGTCCGACGAGGCAGGAGAGCGCCGGGACGAGGATCCACCAGGCGCGCCAGTTTTCGCGGCCTTGGTGGAGGAGGTCGCCCCACGAGGGTTCGGTCGGCGGGAGGCCGAAGCCGAGGTAATCGAGGGCGGAGAGGGAGAAGACCAGGCCGTGCAGCGTGAACGGCAGGGTGGTCAGGATGACCGTGGCGCAGTTGGGGAGGATGTGCCGCCAGAGGATGCGCAGGTGGCCGGCGCCGAGGGTGCGCGAGGCATTGACGTAGTCGCGGGCGGAGACTTGGTAGGCCGAAGCGCGCAGCTGCTGCGCCAGCCCGATCCACGAGAACGCCACGAGCAGCAGGGCCAGGAACGTCAGGTTCGGTTCGAGGATGCTCGAGAGGAAGATGATCGCGTAGAGGAAGGGGATGTTGGACCAGATTTCCATCACGCGCTGCAGGATGAGGTCGAACAGGCCGCCGAAGTACCCCATCGCGGCGCCCAGCAGCAGACCGACGGCATAGACCGCAGGGAGGTAGAGCGCGGCGGCCAGCAACAAGAGGCGGAAGCCGCCCCAAAGGCGGGCGAGGATGTCGTGTCCCGATTCATCGGTGCCGAGCCAGTGGCCGTCTTGGCCTGGTGCGCACGGGGAGGGAATCATCGTGTAGAGCGCGCCTTGGGGAGTCCAATCCACCTGGCTCCCGGCGGGCCAGACGAAGTCGACCTTGCCGTCCACGAACTTCGCGCGGGCGACGGTGGTCCCGTCGACGATGACCTTGGCGTCGCCCGAGAGTTGACCGTTGACGACCGTCCAGGAGCGGGCGCGGGTGCCGTCGGGGTTGAGCGTGAAGATACGGCTTTCGCCGATCACGCCGCGTGGTTCGCACCAGCGGCCGGAGG
>RFQN01000345.1 GCA_009924965.1 Verrucomicrobiota bacterium | reverse complement strand
AGGCCGAGGCTCAGGAGCAGCAGGAGGAAGGCGGTGACTTTCATGTTTCTCATCAAACCGCTGGCGGCGGCCTTGGCAAGTCCGGCCAACAAAAAGGCCGCCCGTGTGGGCGGCCTAAGGTTCGGCGGCGGCCTCGCTTATTCCGGCTCCGCGACCGCGAAGGTCACGTTGCTGATCTCGGCGCGGGCCAGGACGTCGAGGACGTTGATGACGCGCTCGTATTTGGCGGCCTCTTCGGCTTGGACCGTGATGAGCAGCTTGGTCTTGGACTGCTTGGCGGCCGTGGCCATCTTCATCATCTCGTTGTAGAGGTTGTCGAGGACCTTGTCGTTGGGCTGGCCGACGGGGTCTTCGTTGATGGTGATGGTACCGTTCTCGGAGACACCGATGGTGATCTCGTCGGGCATCTCGGTTTCCTTGGCCGTCTCGGCGTTGCCCGGGAGGGTCGTCTTCAGTTCATGTTCCACCTTCACGGCACCGGCCATCACCATGAAGAAGAGCATGATCACGAAGACCACGTCGATCATCGGGGCGATCTGGAAGCCGGCGTCGGCGGTCGCTTCTTGGGGGGCTTGTTTCATGGCTTATTCTTCGCGGTTGAGGCCCGAGAAGGCGATGTTGTCGATGCCGGCCTCGGCGCCCCATTCGAGGGCCTTGGAGATGTACTTGGCGTGGCACTGGCGGTCGGCGCGGATGAGCAGGCGGAACTTCTCGTTCGTCCCCTTGCGGGCCGCCAGTTCCTTGGCGATGCCATCCTTGTCGTTGATGTCCAGCTCGCGGTCATCGAGCTTGTACTTCGCCTGGCCGGTGTTCTTGTCCCAGGAGATGTTGATCAGGCCGGCCGCGGCCTTGTCGTCGCGCTTCACGCCGTGGGAAGCCACGGGCAGCGCGATGTTCTTGTCGACCTTCAGCACCTGGGCTGAGGTGATCGACATGAAGAAGATCAGCAGCACCAGGAGGACGTCGATCATCGGCGCCACCTGGAACTCGGGTTCCCCGTCTCCGCCTCCGCCTCCGCCTGCCATGGTTCTGGTGTGGGTTTAAGGGGTGAACGGAACCTTAGGCCTTGGGGGCTTCAGGGGCGACGGCCGCCGGGGAGGCGTTCCAGTCGGGCTTCGCGGCGTAGATCACTTCGTCGCCGATGGCGTGGCCAGCGACTTCGTCGTAGGGGAAGGCGCGGAAGAGGCCCGTGACGATCTCTTGGATGTCATGGATGCCCTTGGTGATGCGGTTGCGGAGCAGGTAGTAGCAGATGAACGCCGGGATCGCGATGAAGAGACCCGAGGCGGTCGCCACGAGCACTTCGCCGATGGCGCCGGCGAGCTGGGAGGGGTCGCCCACGCCGGAGGAGCCGAGCTTGTCGAAGGCCTTCATCATGCCCGTCACGGTGCCGGTGAGGCCGATCATCGGGGTGCAGACGCCGATCACGGAGAGGTAGGAGGAGCGTCCCTTGAGTTCGCCCTGGATGCGGGTGATCTCGGAGAGGACCGCTTCTTCGGTCATGGTCTTGCCATCCGGGGTGAAGGCGACGCCGGCGCGGATGACTTCGCTCACGGGAGAGCCCGCGGTCTTGGCGAAGGCGTAGGCGCCCACGTAGTCGCCCTTCTTGAAGAGCTCCTGGAGGCGGGTGACGTGGTCGGTCGGGTAGAGGGCGCTGGCGCGGGTGCGGAGGAAGCCGTCGACGATGAACCAGA
>RFQN01000344.1 GCA_009924965.1 Verrucomicrobiota bacterium | reverse complement strand
CGGTCGGCGGGGTCGAGACGTAGAAGACGAGCTGCAGCGGACGGCCGGCGCGCTTCTCGGCGGCCGCGATCTGGGCCTTCAAGGCCTGAAAGGCCGCAGGGTCGTCGTAGCCGCCGGACTGGTAGGAGGTGTTGTCCTCGATGCGCTTCCAGATGTCGGGACGGAACTCGCGGCGGGAGAACTTCTTGATGTCGGCAGCCGCCTGGGTGCGGAACTCGGCGTCGGGCACCGGCTTCCGGCCGAAGCCGATCAGGTGGAAGTCGGCGGGCAGCAGGCTGTCGACGGCCAGGTTGTAGAGGGCGGGCAGCAGCTTGCGGGCGGCGAGGTCGCCCGAGGCGCCGAAGATGACCACGCAGGTCGGCTGGGCGCCGCGGTGCTTGCTGAGGCCGGAGAGGAAAGGATGACGGTCGGATTCGGACATCGGAGTCAAGGGCGGCGCTTCCCGAAAAGGGTCACGCCCCGGTGCTGAAGGATGCGGACGGTGCCCCTGTGGCAAACCATAACTTCCACGACGTCGAAACGGCGGTGCGGAGCGCCGCCAATTTGCTTCAGCCAGCCATAGGCCGCCCGCCGGAGCGCCGTTTTCTTTCGATTATCGACCGCATGATACCCGGCCCCACCGAAATCGGCGGTGCGCGTCTTGACCTCCACAAAGACCAAGACCTGTCGCTCCAAGACCACGAGGTCGAGCTCATCCCGCCCGTGCCGCCAGTTTTGGGCCAAAACCGTGGCCCCAGCCGCACGGTAATGCTGGGCCGCTTGGGCTTCACCCCAACGTCCGAGAGCCTCGTCTGAGGTCAGCGTTCGACGGGGACCCCAGCCGAACCAACGATGAAATATCTGCGTCCACATGCCGAATCATGGGAAAAGACGGCAGGTTTCGTCCATCCGCCGGCGGCAGGTTCTTGACCTACGGAACACCCCTTGTCTTTCTCTGTCATAACCCCTCATCCCCATGCGTCTCCTCACCCTCCTCGCGCTGGCCTTCGTGGCCCAGCTCAACGCCGACCCCCTGCCGGAAGAACTCCGCCAGAACGGTTGGTTCATCGGCTGCCAAGCCTACACGTTCAACCGCTTCTCGGCGTTTGAAGCCATCGCCAAGACCAAGGAAGCCGGCGGCAACATGATCGAGTTCTACCCGGGCCAGGTCCTCAAGCCGGGCTCCAAGGACAAGGTCCACCACACGATGTCCGCCGAAGCCATGGCCGAACTCCAGGCCGAGCTGAAGCGCCAAGGCGTCAAGGCCGTCAACTACGGCGTCGTCGGCGCCGGCAACGCCGAGGAAGTGAACAAAATCATGGCCTTCGCGAAGAAGATGGGCCTCTACGCCGTCTGCACCGAAGCCACCGAGCAGATCGCCGCCTGGGAAAAGGCCGCCATCGAAACCGACATCAAGGTCGCCTTCCATGAACACGGCGGCTCGATGAGCAACCCGAAGTACAAGGTCTGGAATCCCCTCTACATCCTCGGCGTCGTCGAAAGCCGCGACAAGCGCGTCGGCGCCTGCGCCGACATCGGCCACTGGGCGACCTCCAACCTGAAGTCCGTCGAGTGCCTCCGCATCCTCAACGGCCGCATCATCAGCGTTCACCTCAAGGACAAGGAGAAGTTCGGCAACTCGCCCGTCGTCGTCGCCGGCAAGGGCGTGGTCGACGTCGCCGCCTGCCTCGAAGAGCTGAAGAAGCAGAAGTTCGACGGCCACATCTCGAT
>RFQN01000343.1 GCA_009924965.1 Verrucomicrobiota bacterium | reverse complement strand
GCCGAAGCGCCTGAACACGAACACGCCGCTGCAAGCGCTCGTGCTGCTCAACAACCCCGGCTTCGTGGAGTCCGCCAAGAACCTCGCCGCCCGCGTGCAGACATGCTGGAAGGCTAAGGTGATCTGCTGCCTGGGGTCGGCGGCTTCCTTGCTCACGCGGGCGGCGAGGTTCTTGGCGGACTCCACGAAGCCGGGGTTGTTGAGCAGCACGAGCGCTTGCAGCGGCGTGTTCGTGTTCAGGCGCTTCGGCTGGCAGACCTCGCGCGAACCGGCGTCGAAGATCAGCATATTGTCCGGCGGAGCGGTGCGCTTGCGGAACGTGTATACGCTCCGACGGTTGGCGTTTTCCTGCACGCTGGCGCCACCGACCTTCTCGACGAGCCTGCCGGAGGCCAGCAAGGCTTGGTCGCGCACCATCTCGGCGGTCAGTCGCTGGACCGGGCCGCGGGCGAGGTATTTGTTAGCCGGGTCCTTCTCGCGGCCTTCGGCGGTCGGCGTCGAGGACTGACGGAACGTCGTGCTCAACACGAGGCGACGCAACAGGGCCTTGGTGTTCCAACCGCTACGGACGAAGTCGACCGATAGCGTGTCGAGGAGTTCGGGATGCGTGGGCTGGTCGCCTTGGAGCCCGAGGTTTTCGCTCGAAGCCACTAAGCCGGCGCCGAAGACCTGAGCCCAAAGCCGGTTCACGGCGACGCGGGCGGTCAAGGGATGCTGCGGGTCGGTGAGCCAGCGGGCGAGGCCGAGGCGATTGCGCGGCAAGGCATCTTTCCAAGGGAAGACGCGCGTCGGCACGCCCGGTTCGCAGGGCTTGGAGAGGTCAGGCTTGTCGTATTCGCCGCGGGTCAGCACGTAGCTCTTCGGCGCGAGGTCGGAGTGCTCCATCGCGAAGAAGGCCGGGGCGGATTCCTGGTGCGTGGCGAGGTCACGACGGGCCTGCTGGAGTTTCTTCCAGGCCTCAGCGTAGGCGGTGTCGGCGCGTTGGCGGACGTGTTCGAGGCGCTGGGCGGGCGTCAACGTCGCGATGTCGACGCCGTGCAGGCTGGCCACTTCCACCGCGGTCAGGGCTTGGCGCCAGAGCTGCACTTCGTCCAACGAGCCATTGCGGAAGCCCGCATCACGGGAGCGGGAGCCGATCTCGAGCGCGTTGTCGCGCGGCTTGGCGTGGAGGGTGTCGCGGATCACCGTGGTCGGGACTTCGCGGCCATCTAGGTAGAGGTGCAGGCCCGCGGCGCGGCCAGAGCCATCGTAGGTCGCCGTCACGCGCATCCAGGCGTCTACGGGCAGGACATTCGTCGTCTGGATGGACGCTGCGCTGTTCGGCCAGAGGTGGATCATGCTCCAGCGGAGCTTGCCTTCGGTGATGAGTAGCTCGACGCCCGTCGCATCGCCGTCGCCCGTGTAGAAGCCCGTGGAGTGGAGCACCGTCGCGCGGGTGTTCTTTTCACCGCAACGTAGGAAGGCGGAGAACGTGAACGCGTCGAAGCGACCCAACTGACGGAACTCCGGCAGGATGAAGCCCGCGTCGCCGTCGAACTTGACCGCTTGTCCTTTGACTCCTGGGACCAGCTGCAGGTCTTCGGGCGAGCCGCGTCGTTCGAACTTAGCGGGCTTGCCGTTGGCGATGGCGTTATCGACGCCGGTCTTGGTGAAGGCATCCAGCGGGAGGTGGACCACGGGCGGGGCGGGCAGCACCGGACCTGCCAGGGGCGC
>RFQN01000342.1 GCA_009924965.1 Verrucomicrobiota bacterium | reverse complement strand
CAGGTGGACGGCGCCGCCATGCGCCAGATCAAGGCCTTCCGCGGGCTCGTCGAGAACGTCAAGGCTACCGGCGGCGCCGTCCACCTGATGGGCCTCTGCTCCGAAGCAGGCGTGCACTCCACCCTGCCTCACCTCTACGCGCTCGTTCGCCTGCTCAAGGAAGAGGGGCTCACCAAGGTCTACGTCCACGCCTTCATGGACGGCCGCGACAGCCCGCCCACCTCAGGCCTCGGCTACCTCCAACAGCTGGAAGCTGAACTCGCCAAGATCGGCCTCGGCAAGGTCGCCAGCGTCGCCGGCCGCTTCTGGGCCATGGACCGCGATAACCGCTGGGAACGCGTGAAGACGGCCTACGACGCCCTCACCGGCGCCCTGGCGCCCGTCGCCGCTTCGGCCACCGCCGCCGTGCAGGCCTACTACGACAAGCCGACCGACGCCAACACCGTGGGCGACGAGTTCGTGCCGGCCACCCGCATCCAGGGCACGCCGTTCATCCAGGACGGCGACTCGGTGCTGTTCTTCAACTTCCGCGGCGACCGTCCGCGCGAGATCACCCGCGCGTTCATCGACCCCGAGTTCAAGGGCTTCCCGCGCGCCAAGCTGCTCAAGCTCTTCTACGCGACGCTCACGAACTACGAGAAGGGCCTCTGCCCCAACGTGGTCTTCGACAAGCCGGCCAAGATGGTGAACATCCTCGGCGAATGGGTCGCCAAGCAGGGCGTGAAACAATACCGCACGGCGGAGACCGAGAAGTTCCCGCACGTGACGTTCTTCTTCAACGACTACCGTGAAGAGGCCTTCGCCGGCGAGGAGCGCGGGATGGCCCAAAGCCCGAAGGAGGTCTCGACCTACAACCAGAAGCCCGAGATGTCCGCCGCCCACGTCACCGAGCTCGCCAAGGCCGCCATCCTGTCCGGCCAATACGGCCTCGTGGTCGTCAACTACGCCAACCCGGACATGGTCGGCCACACCGGCGACCTCGCCGCGGTCTGCAAGGCCTGCGAAGCCGTCGACGCCGGCCTCGGCACCCTCCTCGCCGCCATCGACCAGGTCGGCGGCAAGGCGCTCGTCACGGCCGACCACGGCAACGCCGACCAGATGTGGGAGCCGGAAGAGAACTGCGCCCACACGCGCCACACGCTCAGCCCCGTCGAGGTCGTCCTCTACGGCAAGGGTTGTGAGAAGTTCAAGACGCGCCCCACCGGCCGCCTCGCCGACATCGCCCCGACCATCCTGCAGCTCATGGGCCTCCCCAAGCCGCCGGAAATGACGGGCGAATCGCTGATCGCCAGCTAAGGGTGGGGCAGCACCACGTGCTGTCCTAGACGGATAGACAATGTAGAGGGGACACGTGGGCAAGGGGACACGGTGACATGGGGTGATGCCGCGGCCGATGGCCGCCTGCCAACATCCCGGTTCCCGGTCCCCCTTTTCACTTTGTATCGGGTCGGGTAGGGGCAGCACCGCGTGCTGCCCTAGCGGCCTCTCGCGAGCAACGCTCGCGGGTAGGGACGCGACTGCGTCGCTTCCGTTCGCCAAGAGAAGTCCGAATCTCGGCCATGCTAGGTCATGACGCCGTCTCGTCCCTACCCGATGCAACCGAAAGGGACAACCGGAGACCGGAAAGTTGGCGTCTTCGTATTTCAGTAATCTGTACTCCGTACTCTGAACTCTTTTGGAATACCCCTCCCGGTTCCCGGTCCCCCTTTTCGCT
>RFQN01000341.1 GCA_009924965.1 Verrucomicrobiota bacterium | reverse complement strand
TACCCTAAGTTCAGCGGGCCACCCTTACAGAGGGCCGGATTGCCGAAGGTGTCCAGGCGATGCCCGAAGGCATGCGCCAAGGCGAGGTGCAGACGGTTGTGGGCTGCCTTGGTGAACTTAAGGGCGCGGCCGGTTTTGAAGCCCAGTCCACCGCCGATGAGCACCCAGGGGATGTCTTCGAGGGCGTGGCTGTTCCCCTTCCCGAGTTCGTTCGTCCAGATGATCGTCGTATGGTCGAGCATCGAGCCCGTGCCGTTGGGCTCCGGGGTCTCCTGCAGGCGCTTCGCCAAGAAGGCGACCTGCTCGGCGAACCAGGTGTTGATCTTGGTCAGCTTCTCGACGGACCCAGTGTTGAGGTCGGGGTCGTGCGAAAGCGAGTGGTGGCCTTCTTCGATGCCGAGCCACTTCATGCGGGCGCCGCCGACGGAGTTCGTGAATTGGAAGGTGGAGATGCGCGCCAAGTCGTTCTGGAACGCGCTGACGAGGAGTTCGGTCTGCATCTTGGTGATGACTGGGATGTTGTCGTTCTCCATCATGACCCCGACCGCCGGCGAAGCGGGCACGATCAAGGCGCCGGAAGATTGCTGCTCCTTCATGTTCCGCTCCAGCTCGCGCAAGGCGGTGGTGTGCTGGTCCAGCAGGCTCCGGTCCTTGGCGTCGACGGCCTTGGCCACGGTCGCGAGGTCGCCCCGCAAGCCATCCAAGACGGAGACCATGCTCTCGCTTTCCTTCATCTGACCATAGAGCTTGTCGAAGAGGTCGTAAGGATTGGAGATCGGGGCGACCGGCTGATTGGCGCCAACGTAACTCCAGCGGGTCCATGGGTCGGCGCGGTTGCCGACGGCCACGCCGATCTCCAGCGAACCCATGCGGGTCTTGGTCTCGGGTTTCGACTGCAGGAAGCGGCGGATCTCCTGGTCGATCGACGGACCGCTAGCCCAACCGGCCGGCTGGCCTCCGCCGCCCATGATGTTGCCCGGGAAGAGCTCGATGCCCGTGAGGAGGCAGCTCATGCCGCGCATGTGCGAATCGCCGTCGCCACGCACGAGGTTGTTCACGCCCTTGAGCGTGAGCAGCTTGTCCTTGAAGGGCGCCAGTGGTGCGAGGATGCGCTTGAGCTTGAAGTTGCTGCCTTCGCCTTCGGGCCAGAACTCCGTCGGGACGGTCCCGTTCGGCGAGAAGACGAAGACGAGGCGCTGCTTGGCGGGCGCTGGTTCAGCGGCGTGGAGGGACGTGAGGCCGCCCAGCAAGGGCAAGGCGGCGGCGGAAAGGCCGAGCTGACGGAGGAAGGCGCGGCGGTCGTGGAGTTTCATGATAAAACGGCTTAGTTCTGGAGGGCGGCGACGACGGCCACTTCGACCGCGAGGTTGCGCACGTGATAATGGTCGCGACGGAAGCGCTCCGTCAGCTGACCGAGGAGTTCGGGCGAATAGGCCGTGGTCGGCTGCTTGACCATCGCCTGGAAGAGGTTGCGGACAAAGCCCGCTTGGCCGGCCTGGCTCTCGGCGGCATGCACCGCGACGTCGCGCGCGCCCTTCAGCGTCAGGACCGTGCCGTCGGCAGCGGTGTATTCGGAGACGGTGTTCACCGGCTTGGCGTTGTCGGTCTCACGGACGCGGCCCACCGCGTCGAAACGTTCGAAGCTGAAGCCGAGCGGGTTAATGGTCACGTGGCAGGATTGGCAGGCGGGCTTGGCGGTCAGCTCGGTCACCTTCTCGCGCATGGTGAAGGACGGGTCG
>RFQN01000035.1 GCA_009924965.1 Verrucomicrobiota bacterium | reverse complement strand
TCCTGCTGTGTGGGGCCGTAGCTCAGTTGGTAGAGCGCGTCGTTCGCAATGACGAGGCCGTGAGTTCGAACCTCATCGGCTCCACCAGCAGGGTTCGTCTTTAGGCGGCCGGCGGCTCTTCGCCCGGCAGTTCCTTGTTCCGGCGCGGGCGCTTCACTTCCGGCAGCGACTCGTGCGCGGTGATGTCGATCGTGACGCCGTCGGCGACCTGGCGTTCGGCCTTCAGCTTCTCGCCTTCGGTGAGGAGCTTCTCGGCGTTGTTGAAGACGCGCGAACGCAGGGTCTCCAAGGTGGCGTTGTATTCCTTCACGGCCTTGTTCAGGCCGCTGCCGGCGTCGGCGAAGTGCTCGCTGGCGAGGCGGACGCCGTCCTGCAGCTTCTCCGCGATCTCGATGACCTTCTCGGCGCGCTGCTCGACTTCCACGCGGTCCCAGGAATGGGCGATGGTGCGCAGGACCGAGAGCAGCGTGACCGGCGTGGCGATGATGACCTTCTCGCCCCAGGCGTTCTCGATGAGCATCGGGTCGAGCTGCAGCGCCGTGCTGAAGAGGGCCTCGTTGGGCAGGAAGAGGATGACGAACTCCGGCGAGGGTTTGTACTGGTTCCAGTATTCCTTGGCGCCGAGCTTGCGCGCGTGGTCGGCGAGCTTCGCCGCGAACTCCGCGAGGAGGCGGCTGCGCTCGGCTTCCGTGGTGGCGTGGCTGGCTTCGATGTAGGTCTTCGTCGGGGCCTTGGCGTCGACGACGATCTTCCGGCCGCCCGGCAGCGAGATCACCATGTCGGGGCGGAGGTTGCCCTGCTCGCCGGCTGTCGAGCTCTGGGTCTCGAAGTCGACGTGCTCCTTCATGCCGGTGAGTTCCGCCACACGGGCCAGCTGCAGTTCGCCCCAGCTGCCTTGCTGGTTGGTCGACGTCATCGCGGCGGCGAGCTTGCGGGCCTCGGCGGCGACCTTTTCGGACTGCTCGTTGCTGGTCTTGAGTGAGCCCTTGAGCTCGTTGTTGGTGCGCGTGAGCTCGTCGAGCTGGCTCTTGAAGGGCGCGAACTTCTGCTCGGCCATGCCGATGAACTGCTCGCGGTTGGAGGTGAGCTGGCTTTGGGCGGCGTTCGCGAAGGCCTCGCGCATGCGGGTCTCCGTTTCCGCCAAGGCCTTGGCGTAGCGCGCCTCCGCTTCGGCGAGGGACTTCTGCTGGTCGGCGCGGAGCTGCTCGGTGGCCTGCTCGTAGGAGGCCTTGAGGTCGCCGAGCTGGCGCGCGTGCCGGGCTTCGGCCTCGGTCAGCTTCCGCTGGAGCCCGTCGCGGACCGCCTTCTGTTCCGGCGCGATGACCTCCATCGTCGGGCGCTCGTCGGCCTTGTCGGAATCTGCCGACTGGTTGAGGATGGCGTAGGAGCGGAAGTATTCGGTCTGCGTGATCGGGTCGTACTTGTGCGTGTGGCACTGCGCGCAGGCCATCGTCGTGCCCATCCAGACCGCGTAGGTTGTGTTGACGCGGTCGATCACGGCCGCGACGCGGAACTCCTCGTCGCTGGTGCCGCCCTCGTTCTGCGTCATCGTGTTGCGGTGGAACGCCGTGGCGATCAGCTGGTCCTGGGTCGGGTTCGGCAGCAGGTCGCCCGCGAGCTGCTCGATGGTGAAGCGGTCGTAGGGTTGGTTGGCGTTGAGCGCGCGGATGACCCAGTCGCGGTAAGGCCAGATGCTGCGGCCCGGGTCGCTCGGGTAGCCGGCGCTGTCGGCATAGCGCGCGAGGTCGAGCCAGCCGCGGGCCCAGTGCTCGCCGAAGGCCGGTTGCGCGAGGTAGTGGTCGACGATCTCGCCCTGCGGCGCGCGCGCGAAACGCGTCAGCTCGGCGGGCGTCGGCGGCAGGCCGGTGAGGTCGAGGGCCGTGCGGCGGATGAGCAGGGTTTGGTCGGCGCGGGCGGAGAAGCTGAGCTTCTCCTGACGAAGGCGCTCGAGCAGGAACGCGTCGATCGGGTTGGCCTCGCCGTTCGCGGGGACCGGGACCGCGGTCACGGGTTCGTAGGACCAGTGCTTGCCCCACGGCGCGCCTTGGGCGATCCAGGCCTTGAGCAGGGCCAGCTGTTCGGGGGAAATCGTCTTATGCTGCTTCGGCGGCGGCATGACCTCCTCGGGGTCCTTCGATTCGATGCGCTGGATGAGCGAGCTCAGCTCGGGCTTGCCGGGCACGATCGCGATGTCGCCTTTCCGGTCGGCCTTCGCGGAGGCCTCGTCGTCGAGGCGCAGCTTGGCCTTGCGCGCCTTCTCGTCGGGTCCGTGGCAGGCGATGCAGTTCTCGGAGAGGATGGGGCGGATCTGGCGGCTGAAGCTGACGGGCTCGGCGGCTTGGACCAAGGGCAGGCCGAGCAAGGCTAGGAATGCGGGACGCAGTCGCATGAAGGGGAGAGGGGGCTGGCCTAGGATTGGTTCCCTCGGACGTTCTGCAAATCCAATCCGCCCGCCTATCCGGCTGGACGGCCTTTGGGAACTGCCTTAGGACTGCTGTACCCCTATGCCGCGCCTCCTCGCCTGGCCCCTGTGCCTTCTTCTCGGCCTGTTCGGCCTCGCCGGCTGCGCCTCCGCCCCGGCGGGCCCAGCGAAAGTCCCCGATGGCCTCGTCGTCCTGACCTTCGACGATTCCGTGGCCAGCCATGCGACCTTCGTGGCGCCGCTCCTCAAGAAGCACGGCTTTGGCGCGACGTTCTACATCACCGAGGGCTTTGAGTTCCTGCAGGACAAGCAGCACTACCTCACCTGGGAGCAGATCAAGCAGCTGCACGCCGACGGCTTTGAGATCGGCAATCACACCAAGGCGCACAAGGGCCTGCCGAGCCAGAAGCCGGTGGAGATCGCCGCCGACCTCGAGCACATCGAGAAACGCTGCGCCGAGCACGGCCTTCCCCGTCCGACGACCTTCTCCTATCCCGGTTACGCCGTCAGCGCGGCCGGCATCGCGGTGCTCCGTGAGCGTGGCTATCTCTTGGCGCGTGCTGGTGGAGCCCGTGCCTTCGACCTCGCCAAGGATGACCCGTTGGCCTTGCCGCAGGCCTTTGACAGCAAACCCGACAGCACCCTCGAGCAGTTCAAGGCCGCCATCGTGCAAGCCCGCGACGGCAAGGTCGCCGTCCTGACCTTCCACGGCGTGCCCGACATCCGGCACCCGTGGGTCAACACCGACCCCGTGAAGTTCGAGGCCTACATGCAGGCGCTCAAGGCCTCCGGCTGCAAGGTCGTCGCCATGCGCGACCTCGCGTTTTATTTGCCGCCGGCGAAGCACTGACGGAAGGCCGTTAGCGTGGTTGGGGGTTAGACGTGCTCGTGGGGCGCAATTGAAACGCGTCAAGAATCACGAAGCCGCCGGTGCCCTCGTTGGAGAGCGTCAGCGTGTAGACCACGCCAGGGCGGAGCTTGAAATGGCCAAGCGGGCGGAAGGCCTCGCCGGGAGGTAGCGGCTGGGTCTGGTCGACCGTCAGGCGATGTTCGACCCCGCCCCCTGCGAGTGCGATGGGCAGCTTGGTGGTGCGTGTGGTATGAGCCGAATAGGCCATGCTCAGCTCGTAGTCGTCCTCCTTCGGAACCTTGAAGCGGAAGGTGGCTCGGCATTTCCCGTCGGAGCGCTTCTCGTCGTGGACATAGCCTTTTCCGACGTAGGGCTTGAAGTTCGTCGAGTGAATCCAGTCGCCTTCGAGCTCAGCGGTTTGGTCGTCGAGGATCAGCCCTGCCGGGGTGGTGGCCGGTGGCTTCTCGGCTGCTTTCGGCGTGGCGGCCTTCGTGGTGGGCGGCGGTGGGAGCTGCAGCGTCTGGCCTTGGGCCAGCAGGCGGGCGCGGAGGTCGGCGTAAGGAAGGTCTTGTACCTTGATGCCGCGCTGGGCTGCGAGGGCGGCGGCGACGCCGGCGCCTTGGCCGATGGCCATCCACGCACCTTCGATGCGCAGGGAGCACATGGCGACGTGCGTGCTCCCGAGGGCGACTGGGACGAGCAGGTTGCCGCATTGTTCTGCGCGGGGGAGGATGGCGCGATAGGGGACTTGATAGGCGTAACCGACGCCGCTGCCGGGGACGCGCACCGGTAGAATGGTCCCTTCATTGACGACCCCGCCGTCGCGGAGGGCCACGCGTTGGCAGTCATGCGAATCGATGGGGAAGGAAGAGACCGCGATGGGGTCGTCCTTGCTTGGTGCTTCGAGGATATCCTTCTGCGTCAGGACATAGAGCCCTTGGAGCCGACGTGATTCCCGGACATAGAGTGCAGGAGGGAAGTGCCCGGTGGCGGCGAACTCGTCCTTGCAGAAGCCGAGCGAAGCGTATTGCGACCTTACTTTTTCGGGCACAGCGGGGTCTGTGCGCAGGAAGTGCAGGAACTCCAGGGTGTACTGTTTATGGGCCTCCCAGAGGCGGGCGCGTTCAGCCGGATCGGCGAGATGCCAGGTATTGCTCCCGCCCACGAGTCCAAGCGAAACCTGGCCATGGATGGAATTGTTGCCGTCCAGTTTGTTGCCCGGGAGCGGGTAGAGGTCGAAGCCGATGCCCTTGACGCCGGCCTGGAGGGCCCGTCGCGCGAGTTCGAACTTGGCTGGGTCGTATTTCGCGGGCGCTGGAATCGGCACGAAGTTGGCGGGATCCCGTGTGAAGCAGAGACGGAAACTATACGTCATCACGTGGCGGTCGCCGGCTTCTTCGGCGCCAGCGTCGACGCCGGTGATCAGAGGAAGCGGATGGCCTTGGGCGTCGAAGCCCTCGATGGCCATCCGCGGCTTAGGGTAACGCTTGCCCGCCAGCGACTCGCCGTATTCGGCGCGACCTTCGCGACCGATGGTCCAAGAGACGCCGGCGGCCGCCATCAGGTCGCCCTCGTAAGTGCCATCGATGTAGGTTTTGGCCGCAAACGATCCCTGGGATGTCTGCAGGCGGACGATCTTGCTCCCGGCCATGTCGGCGGCGATCAGCTGGCAGTCCGTGACGACGGCGACGCCTGCTTCCTTGAGCATGGCATGGGTGACGCGCATGGCCACCTGCGGCTCAAAGGTCCAGCGGACGCCGGGCGTCTTGTCCATCGCGTCGTAGGGCGCAGGCTGACCGCGGTCGACGTAGTCTTTGACGATGCGACGATGCCATTCCTCGAACAAGCCCGTCAAAGCCTCACGCCGCATCTGGTTGGAGTCGCAGTGGCTGAGGCCGCCGGTGCTCAGGCCGCCGATATGCTTGGTCGGTTCCAGCAGGATGACCTTGGCGCCTTCCCGGGAGGCCGCGAGGGCGGCGCAGAACCCGCCGGGCGTCGCGCCATACACGATGACATCCGCTTCCGCGGCGCTCAGTATGGTGACTAGTTGCAGCAGGCCGAACGCGAGGAGGAGGCGCGGCATGGTCATTTGACCTTGTAGACCTTCACGTCGTCGATCCAGACCGTCGAGCCGACCAGGAAGCTGAACCAACGCTTCATCGGGTGGGCGAAACCTTCCGAGCGGTGACGCGCCACGACCTTGCCGTCGAGCGAGCAGCGCAGTTCGTCGCCCTCGGTGACCAGCGTCAGTTCGTGCCATTCGGTATCGGCCTTGAGCGGGAACACGGTCTGCTTGGTCTTCAGCAAGGCTTCGAGCTCGGGCGGGAGCTTCGTCTTGTTGGCGGTGGCCTCCTCCCGTTGCTTGCGGATGGCTAGGTTCATCACGCCCGTCTTGTGGTCGATCAACGTCACATTGGACTGCGACAGGATCGCGTAGCACAGGTGGCCGGCGTGGATGTCCTTAACCTCGCGGTCGACGAAGCCCAACTGGAGGCCCTCGCCTTTGTTGAGGCCCGGGAACTTGAAGCGGATGACCGCGCCGCCGTCGGCGAACCCGGCGTCATGGTGGATGTGGGCGGCGTGGCCGGCCTCCTTGGTGGCGCTGGCGATCTTGAGGATACCGCCGTCGAGGTCGGCCTGCTTGATCTGCGGGACGCGGTCAGCGGTGGCGCTTTCCCAGCCGTTGCCGATGCCCTTGAGCCCGTTGCCCGTCTCCTCGCGCTCAAAGGCGTCGTGGAAGAGCAGGGTCCCCTTGGCCTGCAGCCATGCCGTGTCGGACGGCGCTGACGATGCCGGCGCCGCCGGCTCGGCGGCCGCGAGGGGCAGGGTGCAGAGGAGCAGGAGCCAGTTGAGACGAGGGAATGCGTTCATGGGGATGAAACGGCGGTGACGTGCGGGTGGCTCGAGACGGAGGGAGGACAGCACGTGGTGCTGTCCCTACCTTTATTTGATCAGCGCCTTCACGACCTTGGTCGGCAGTACCCCGACGAGCTTCTGGTCGAGCCCTTGGTACTTGTAGGTGAAACGCTCGTGGTCGTAGCCCAGCAGGTGCAGCACCGTCGCGTGGAAGTCGCGGATGGGCAGCGGGTCCTTGACGATGTTGTAGCTGAACTCGTCGGTCTCGCCGTAGATCTGGCCGCCGCGGGCGCCGCCGCCGGCCATCCACATCGAGAAGCAGCGCGGGTGGTGGTCGCGGCCGTAGTTGTCCTTGGACAGCCCGCCTTGGCTGTAAATCGTACGGCCGAACTCTCCGCCCCAGATGATGAGTGTGTCGTCGAACATCCCGCGTTGTTTGAGGTCTTCGATGAGGGCGTGGCAGGGCTGGTCGACGTCCTTGCATTGGCTGGGCATGCGGCCATTGACGTTGCCGTGGTGGTCCCAGTTGTTATGGTAGATCTGGACGAAGCGGACGCCGCGTTCGACCAGGCGGCGGGCCATGAGCACGCTGTTGGCGAAGCTCCCGCGCTTGCGGGCTTCCTCGCCGTAGAGTTTGAAGATGTGTTCGGGTTCCTTGGACAAGTCGGTCAGCTCGGGCACGCTGGCCTGCATGCGGAAGGCCATCTCGTACTGCTTGATGCGCGTGTGGGTCTCGGGGTCGCCGATGGCCTCGTAGTTAAGGCGGTTGAGCTGATTGATGCCGTCGATGGTCTGCTTGCGCAGGTCGTCGGGGACGCCGGGCGGGTTGTTGATGAAGAGGATCGGGTCGCCCTTGCTGCGGAACGAGACGCCGGCGTGTTCCCCCGGCAGGTAGCCGCTGGACCAGAGGCGGCTGGAGATGGCCTGTTCCTGCTCGCGGTTGGTCGGCGTGGCGATGAGCACGACGAACGAGGGCAGGTTGTCGTTGGTCGAGCCCAGTCCGTAGGAGGCCCACGAACCCAGGCAGGGACGGCCGGTGATCTGGTTGCCCGTCTGCATGGCGCAGATGGCGGGCTCATGGTTGATCGCCTCGGTGTTGAGCGAGCGCATCCAGCAGATATCGTCGGCGTTCTTGGCGAGGTTGGGCAGCAGCTCGGTGTTCATCCACATCCCGCACTGGCCGGCTTGGCTGAACTTGTACTTGGACGGCGCGATGGGGAAGCGGGACTGGCCGCTCGTCATCGTCGTCAGGCGTTGGCCGTTGCGGATGCTCGCGGGGAGGTCCTTGTCGTACATGGCCTGCATCGCGGGCTTGTAGTCCAGCAGGTCCATCTGCGAGGGACCGCCGACCATGTGCAGGTAGATGACGCGCTTGGCCTTGGGCAGGTGCTGCGTGCTGACCGCGCCGGGGGCGGCGTGGGCGAGCGAGCGACCGAGCAGGCTCGTCAGGGCGGCGGCGCCGAGGGCGTTCGCGCCGCGGCCGAGGAAGCGGCGACGGGTCTGGAGGCTATTCCATTCGTGGAGGATCGACATGGGTTTATTTGTTGAGGACTTCGTCTAGGTTGAAGAGTTGGCTGCAGAGCATGGTCCAAGCGGCGAGCTCAGGCTTCGGCAGGGTGGGGTCGGCCGGCGCGTCGCCGACCTTTAGGAGCGCTTCGGCGTCGGCCGATTGCGCGGTGTAGTGCTGGCGCAGCTTCGCGAGACTGTCGCGGAGGATGGCGAGCTCGGCCGCCTTCAGCGGGCGGACGAGGACGCGTTCGGCGGCGAACTGGAAGCGGGCGTCATCAGCCTTTTGAGCCAAGAGCGTGCGCTGCGCGAGTTGACGGGAGGCTTCGACGTACTGCGGGTCGTTCAACGTGACGAGTGCTTGGAGCGGTGTGTTCGTGCGGTCGCGGCGGACGCACGTCACTTCGCGCGAGGGCGCGTTGAAGAGGTCGAGGCTGGCCGGCGGAGCCATACGGCGCCAGTAGTTGTAGAGCGAGCGGCGGTAGAGGTTCTCGCCCTTGTCGGGGCGGTAGACTTGGATGCCGACGCCGACGACTTCCCAGATGTTCTCGGGCTGGTAGGGCTTGGTGCCGGGCCCACCCATGCGGGGCGAGAGCGTGCCGCTGGCGGCGAGGGCCTGGTCGCGGATCATCTCGGCATCCATGCGGAAGCGCGGGCCGCGGCTGAGCAGGCTGTTGTCGCGGTCCTTCTCGACCTTCTCCGGCGTCTGCACGGCGGCTTGGCGGTACGTCGCGGAGGTCAGCATGAGGCGGTAGAACGCCTTCACATCCCAGCCGGAGCGTCGGAACTCCACGGCCAGCCAGTCGAGCAACTCGGGATGCGTGGGCAACGACCCCATGATGCCGAAGTCTTCGGAAGTCTTCACGATCCCTTGGCCGAACAGCTCCTGCCACATGCGGTTGACCGTCACGCGGGCGGTGAGGGTGTTCTGCTCGCTGACGAGCCAGCGGGCGAGGCCGAGGCGGTTCTTGGGGGCGTCGGCGGGCAGCTTGCCGAGCGCGGCAGGGATCTCTGCGGCGACTTGGTCGCCCTTTTTGTCGTAGGCGCCGCGCAGCAGGATGTTGGCGCTCGGCATCATGTCCTTGCGCTCCTCCTGGATGTGCGTGAGCGGGCTGCGGTCCTTGATGGCCTTGAGTTCGGCCTCGAGCTGCTGTTGACGGACGGCGACGGTTTGGACGTCGGCGCGGCTGACGCCGATGTAGTACTCGAGCAGCTTCTCCCGCGTCTTGGGGTTGGGCTTGCCCGCGAGCAGGGCGCGGAGGTCGTCGACTTTCGCGAGGATGTTGGCTTCGGCGCCGGAGAGGGCGCGGTCGTAGAAGCGCACCTCTTGGGCGGCGCCTTCGAAGAACT
Organism: Verrucomicrobiota bacterium; assembly: GCA_009924965.1. Taxonomy (GTDB): domain Bacteria; phylum Verrucomicrobiota; class Verrucomicrobiia; order Opitutales; family UBA953; genus UBA953. Next base: position 1,833 of record RFQN01000035.1, on the reverse strand, counting down.
CGCTCGTGCTGCGCTGGCCGAGGCGCGTCGGGGTCTTGGCTTGGCTGGATGTGGTCAGCTTGTTGACCTCGAGGTTCAACGGAGCCATGACCCCATCGACGTAGAGCTTGATCCCTTCGGCCTGGCCGCTGCCGTCGTAGGTGACGACGACGTGCTGCCAGGTATCCTTCTTGGCGAGGGCCTTGGTGGTCGTGACCTTGATGGCGTCGTTCGGCCATTTGCTGATCAGGTAGAAGCCGTAGTTGGCGTTGGCCAGGAAGAGCGACCAGCCTTGCGCGGCCTTCGGGTCGTCCATGCGGGCGACGAGCGCCTGCGTGCCCATGACCGCCGAGGGACGGAACCAGCCGCCGACGGAGAAGGGTTTCTTCGTGTCGAAGTTGCCGACGTCGCCGAGGTCGAGGTTCGCACCTTTCTTGACGCTCACTGCGGAGCCATGGCGGCCTTCCTTGATCCAGGTCGGGGCTGCGCCGTTGGCCTTGGTCTGGGCAGGCACGCCGGCGCCTTCGTTCAGGGCGAAGCGACCGAGCAGGCCTTGGGTTGGGATGTCCTTGTCGAGGTCCGCTGGCTTGAGCTTGGCGAACCAGCCGTCGAAGTCCTTGATGGCCGCGTTGCGGAGCTCGTTGGCCTTCTGCTTGGCGGCCTCGATTTCCTTCGGCAGCGCGTTCCAGCGCGGGCGGTCTGCGTCGCTTGGCAGGTAAATCACCGGACCGCGGCCGTCCTTCACGTTGCCGTCGAGGCCGGGCTGGGTCGTGTTACGGAAGAAGGCCGCGAGCGAATAGAAGTCCTTCGTCGTGAACGGGTCGAACTTGTGGTCGTGGCACTGGGCGCAGTTGGTGGTCAGGCCGAAGTAGACCCAGCCCATCGTCTGCACGCGGTCGGCCGCGTAGTTGGCGAGGTTTTCTTCGACGATCGTGCCGCCTTCGTTGGTCGTCGGGTTACAGCGCTGCAGGCCCGTGGCGATGAGCTGCGACTCGGTCGGGTTGGGCAGCAAGTCGCCGGCGATCTGCTCGACCGTGAACTGGTCGAACGGCTGGTTGGCGTTGAAGGATTTCACGACCCAATCGCGGTAGGGCCACATCTCGCGCGGGTTGTCGAAGTGCAGGCCGTGCGAGTCGGCGTAGCGGGCGGCGTCGAGCCAGTAGCGGGCGCGGTGTTCGCCGTACGCCGTCGTCGCCATCAGCTCGTCGACCAAGGCGCGGACCTGGGCGTCAGTCAGGCGGCCGCCATCTTTGGGCAGGTGCTTGGCGAGGAGTTCCGGCGAGGGCGGGAGTCCGGTGACGTCGAGCGCGAGGCGGCGGATGAGCGTCCGGGCGTCGGCTTCCTCGGCGGGCTTCAGGCCGGCGGCCTTCAGCTTCGCGAGCACGAAGGCGTCGATCGGGTTCTTGGCCCAGCCGCTCTGGTCGGCGGGCGGTTGCGCCGCGACCGGGGGGAGGAGGGACCAATGCGGCTGCCACGGGGCGCCCTGTTCGATCCACGCCTTGATCTTGGCCACCTGCGCCGGCTTCAGGGACTTGTGGGTCTCGGGCGGCGGCATGACCTCATCGGCGTCCTTGGAGATGATGCGTTGGTAGAGGCTGCTCTTGTCGGGCGAGCCCTTGATGATGGTCGGCGGCTCTTCCTTGCCGTCCTTCGTCTGGCGCTTGGCGAAGAAGCCCGCTTCGGTGTCGAGCCGTAGGCTGGCCTTGCGCGTGCCCGGATCGGGGCCGTGGCAGTGGAAGCAGTTGTCGGCGAGCACCGGGCGGATGTCGCGGTTGAACTGGATCTTCTCTTCGGCCGCGAAGGAGGCGGACGCAAGGAAGGGCAGGAGCGCCAAGAGGGGCTTACGCATGGGGA